>NZ_JAJAFY010000036.1:0-47659 GCF_025384885.1 Photorhabdus kleinii | reverse complement strand
TTGGCGAAAAGTGCATACCCAAAATCCGGTGGTGTTTTGGATGGGAATGTGGATGCCACCGGGTCTATTTCCGGTAGAGGTGTGTATGAATACCCAAGTATTCGTGTCTATAGTGCTGCAAACAAACCGTCACCGGGTGAGCTAGGTGCATATACCACAGGTGAATGCGATAATCGCTACGCCTTGAAGAACAATGTTGGGGTGATTAATTTACGACTTGGAAGTTGGGTGACAGAAGGAGGATGGACAAACGAGACAAAAGACTGGTCTGCTCCTTCTGGGCATGTCCTTGTTGGCTTGGGTACAGTAATGTGGAGTTCAGGAAGACAGCACCTTGCCAGTGTACATTATCGCCCTGTACAAGCATACATAAATGGTATTTGGGTAACAATCTCCTCAATCTAGGGTGACATTATGAAAACTGGTATTTTTACTCCTTATATTCCAGAAGATGGCATATCTTGTGTTCAATACTTAAGAGATGATAAAGGCAATGACTGGTATCAGATTCAAGAAAAATTTTTAGAAGAAACTGTCAAATTCACATTCAATAAAGATGGTGTTATCACTTCAATATCAAAGGATATATCTAGTTTATTCCCTATCTATTTATCCGTTGCTGAACTTGCATCAGAATATGTACCAACGGGGATAATTATCACAGATGGGTGGTTTTTTGACGGTAATAAAATCATTAAGCGCATTTATACACTGGAGGAACAACGACAGCAGGCAAAGAACCAAAAGTCAGAAAAAATGATTGCTGCAAATGAGGTAATTCAGCCTTTGCAGGATGCTATTGATTTAGGAATAGCAACTAACGAGGAAAAAGCCCTATTACTAGAATGGAAAAGGTATCGAGTATCACTTAATCGCATTGATACTTCATTAGCATCAAAAATTATCTGGCCTGAACAACCAAAGTAAAATAACAACGGCCTGCTCCCCAGGCCGTAAATTTTTAAATTTAAGCGTTACAAACAGAACTATAAGTACTTATCGTTTCTGAAACCATTTTTCTCACATCAAACTCATTAACTGCTTTTTCCCTAGCTTTTTTAGATAATTCTTTTAACTCTTGAGATGATAAATTAGCAATCAAATTTAAAACATTATATATTGATGTTTCATCCCCTGCTTTTGTGATCCAACCATTAACACCATGATCAATATTTTCTGGTAATCCTCCGAAATCAGTGACAATAACAGGCAAACTGCAAGCCATCATTTCTCTGCAAGCAAAACTGATAGTTTCACAATCAGTAGATAAAACAAACCCTATAGAAGCATTCTTCATATAATTAATAATTTCTTTATCATCATTAATATAACCCGTAAATTCAACATCGATGTGAGAGAAAGGAGCATCCACTAATTTATCTATATCTTCTTGGTGAGGAGTACGTCCAATAATTCTTATACGAAATTTATCAGATAGCTCTTTATTTTTTACCAAACATCTTATCAAAAAATACCACCCTTTGTGTTCAGCGGTTCCAGCAGAGGAAATAAGTGTTATTTTCCCTTTTTCTATAACTGAATGTTCAGTTTTCCATTTATCGGTATCAATACCATTTTTTATAGTAACAGCCTGTTTATCAGAGATAAAAGAAGAGCATTGATTTCTAGTGGAGTCACTCACGAAAATAATTCTTTCATTAAATTTTTTCAGCCTGATTTTGGATAACCAAGATACAGGGTAATGATTATGTTTTGTATAGATTATTTTACATCTCATTCCGAAAAATATCCTTGCGAGGATAGCGGTTTTATTGTCAGAAGTTCCATTAGTATGGATTATGTCTATTTTTTGTCTTCTGATAATTTGTGACAAAACCTTACAGGTTGTTACGAGTTGTTTGAGTTTATTAAGCTTGCAGAAAAAATAAAGAGGAACAACATTATTAAACCCGGAACTGGTAAGTTCTTTGTACAATCTGCTTTCAGGTGGACAAGCAATCAACAATTTCCCTTTATTATAATCAAAATATTTAACTATATTCATGATATATGTTGTATGACCACCGCCATTACCTGTATGGAAATTTGTTATCATAATATTCATCGCTCACCTACTCTTATCTTTGTCATGAGTTAATTTCATCTAGAAATCAAGGCCAACACAGACCTTATTTACATTCTTCATAATATAAAAACTCATCTTGGAATTTTATCTTCTGGTAATGAACTATACTTCATGATTTTATTACTAAAGTTCAGAACATCATCTTGGTTTTCACATAGTTCATTAGACAACATTTTACAATTTTCAGGTATTGTAGACTCTTTAATACCTGTCCACTCTGAAAATAGCGTTAAGAAATTCATTGAATTACGTTGAGCGTTAATAATCTTACGTGACGTATCATCATAAGATGTAATAAACATAGGAACCTGATAATTTTGCTTATATTTATCATTATGAGCAAGCCTCATCTTCTTAGTATCTTTCTCAAAGAAAGAAACCCCATGATCAGCAAAATACATCAAAGACCAGCTCTTCTCATTTTTCTGTACTTCATCAGTAATTATTGATAGCAAGTCATCAGTGTTTTCAATACTCTGTATATAGCAAGAAACCTGCTCTGATTTAAAAAATACTTTGTATTCATAATTTGTTCTGATACAAGCGGGAGAATGAGACCCCATTAAATGGATAACAATTAGCTTCTTTTCTTTTTTATCCTCTAAGGCTTTTTTCACAATCGGTATTATATTTGCATCTGGCATATTTCTGTTAAGGCCAGAACTGGATTCACCTTTTTTAATAAATAATGGAGAATCAGCCCTTGCACCCATACTGGCAACTGGAGTATCAAATACTCCCATAGAACCTTGATTTGATATCCAGTAAGTATAAAAGCCAGCTTTTTTTGCTAATGTAACAATATTATTGCTTAGAAAATCTTTACCATCTTTGACCATTGCTAATGAATTTTCCAGTGATATTTGGGTTGATGGACCTGCTGAGATATAATTTGTAAAAAGAGTCCCATTAGTAGTGTTCATAAAAAGTGTATTATGTATCGGGAATCCATACGCATTCATAAAATCTCTACGTACACTTTCTCCAATCACAACAATGTAGGTGTTATATTTTGATTTTGCCGATACTGTTCCCCACGTATCTTTTTCACTTAGTATTTGTTGCATTTTTTTATATTCACTTTTTACCCTTATAAAGTTGATAGTGACATCTTTGACTGCTCTAATTTCAGGAAGTCCAGAGTCAAGAATATTTAACTCCTTACCCTGTATAAAAGCTTTTAAAGGGTGATGTATTGTAGTAATTAATGCAAAAGAAAATAGAAGAACATTAACATTTCTATGTAAATTAATGCTTACTTTCAGAGATAACAAACAAAAGATCAAAATAAACGCACTAAAAAGATAGTGTTCAGTTGGAATAGAAGAGATGAATTCACTAGCCTCTTGTTCGTTTGTATAGAATAGCGAAAGAATTGAGTTGAAGTTTGGTGAGCCGTATGTAAGCCCGATAGGAGCATAAACGAGAGCTGCTATACCAAGAACGATAAGCAGAAGTTTGTAAACCACAGTGGCCTTGTTTAGTAATAGAAAAACAGAGAATATAGCGAACACATACGCTATTTTTAAGCGATAGCCTAAAGCTATATGAGTTAAAAGGCAAAAAATGAAGAGTGCAACAACTGGTAATAGCTTGATTAAGTGGTTTTTTGTAAGTTTCATATTTATCTATCAATAGTACATCGTGTAGTAGTGAAACGCAGTGTAACTTTCAAAAAGTAGAAAAAACGGAGATTCAATTTCTTCATCCAGCCGAATTTTCTATTGATACTATACTATGTATTTTTCGCTATGTGAATAAGGTTAATTTCAGCTAAAAACTAAACCGGAATACTTTAACTATAATATGGAATGACTTGCACAGCACAAGAATATCACTGAAACCTACCAATTGTAGGAAAATGCACATAATATACCATAGCTGGATTCGACTAAAGTAAGTGCACTTTTCAGGAAGGACTGTCAGTTGTTATACTTCAGCATCTTAACTCGCCAAAAGAAAATGCATTATGGCCTATAAACTCTTAAACGCTCAAATTCATTTCGTGCATCCTTACGTTCCCATAGAGTGATTCGTCAATGAAAACACAAATGGATTGATTCGCCAATACTTTCCAAAGAGAACAGACTTTTCAATCGGTGACAAGATAGGAAATGACATTCGTCATGGACAAGTTGAATAATAGCCTACACAAAAAATTGGAGTATAAAACACCTCATGAATTATTTTCAAATAAAGAAAATTCTTTTTAGTATGGTAAAATCATTTGTACTTATTACGTAAATACACAATATCTTACTCTTATCACAGGGCTGCTTATGTAGCCCAATAGCAATTAAAGTCAGAAATCTCACATGTCATTTGAATTGATAAAATTTCGGTGACGCATTTTTTATCAAAATGTGTGGTTTATTTTAGATATTTATTCTTGCTTAGCTACATCATCAAAACCAACTCACAATTTCATTTGATTACCGTTTTTAGAACTGGAGACTCAAGTGCATTGATGAGATTGTGATATTCTTGAACATGATAGATTAGATGTCAGGGTTCAGATACCTAAAGATTCAGAGTGGAATGTTAAGCGGAGAGAGTTGCAGGAAAAGATAGAAGAGATAAGGGAAAAATAACTTCAATATGTTAAATATATATTTATGAATGTATTTTCAATTCCAAAATGTTGAACTGATTATTACTGTTAATTATACAAAAATAGTTAAACTCATAAGGAATAATAACAACGCATTATTATTTTTCTGAGTTAGACTTTGGTTGGTGTGAGTTGCAGAGGGATCATTTTTATAATTATTGAAATATATTGATTATGAAATGGTATTATATAATTTAAGGAAGACATATGAATCACAAGAATGATTTTAAAGCTTTTTCTATTAATAATAATGCAAATGTAGTGAGTCAAGAAAAATATGAAGAAAATCAGAGTTTAAAAACTGGATTTCCACCAGATGATATTACTGTTCATTTGCTCAATAAGGTATTACGTCAATCGTCAACAATAGCATCTGTTGTGTCTAATTTTATTGCAACATATTCCGGCAATGATGTTTTGGACGATGGGGATATAGTTAAACTCGCGGCCCAATTAAATAGAGCGTTAGAACAAAAAATTGCAACCGAAGTACCAAATGCCTCATTAACACAGAAAGGTGTTGTTCAGCTTACGGAGGTGGTTGGTAATGGTAATACACTTGCTGCAACTCAGAAGCTAGTTTCAGATGTAAATAATAATGCTAACAGCAGATTATCCAAAAACCAAAATGGTGCAGATGTTCCTAATAAAAATGAGTTTGTGAAAAACTTGGGTTTAGTGGAAACGGTCAATTTGGCGAAAAGTGCATATCCAAAATCAGGCGGTGTTGTAAATGGGAATGTGGATGCAACGGGATATGTTTCCGGTAAGGGAGTATATGAAGCATCGGGTATTCGGGTATATAGTTCGATAAACAAGCCGTCACCCGGAGAACTAGGTGCATATACGACGGGTGACTGTGATAGGCGGTTTCAACTCAAAGGAAATTACGCCCTAGCAGGACAATCATACACAAAGTCCGAATCTGACTCTCGATATTTACAAAAAAATACTGGGGTACTCAGAACACAGGAGACAGTTATTTGGTCTGGTTGGGCTGGGGTCGATGCCACAATAAATACCAGTAGCGATATTTTAGGACGTTTAGTATACATGAGATTCGGAGAGTGGTCGCAGAAAGGCTGGTATTTTCCAGTACCAATTCCAGTGGCTATTGGTAGGATAGCGGTATTTACTCTGATGGGTGATAACTGGCTGACTATCCGTACTACTGGAACCCGAAGTTTTGTGATAGTAGCGACGCCTATTTACTGGGATCAAGTGATTATTAGTGAATAAAATGAGTAATATGAAAAAATCAAATACAGTAATCGGATTTCAGATTGAATATCCCATATCAGTTACAGGATAGAATGTATTGCGCAGATACTAGGTGCAACCTGAAAAACCAAAACAATATCAGGGCCAAATGGCGCTGATATTGCAATGAATTTTGTTGCTTCGGCCATTCAATATCGGGAGCCTGTAAAACATCTACCCTATTTAAGCAACACTCTGGGACAAGTTTTCAATTTATCTTTTACAAAAGGTAAAGGGTGAACAGCCCTTTTTTCTATAATAACAAATACGCTTCAGTAAACTTTGCATCCGGTGACCAGATGATATGCATTACAGTTCCATTGTTTGTGAGTTTGTAATGCAAAATTCCTCCCATAAGAACACTTTGCATAACCTCAATATTATCCTGAGGAGGTGTAATAATAGGAACGAACTTTCCCTGTTGTTTATTATTAACAAATAATGTTGAACCGCGAACGTCCCGGCTAAATGTAACAGTGCGTCCCTCTAGCCCAGCACCTCCTACTCTAACCCAACGGGTATTCACTCCACTTTTCCAATACCTTTCGTCACTCTCTCTTTTAATATAACTTTCTCCTCTAACTGCATAATCTCCCGCATTTACAAAGAAATGCGTTGATAAGTATAAATTGCGAACAGATTTTTGAGGATAAATTAAGTGGAAAAACAACTAACAGACCCGGTTTAAAGCGGGCTTTAAGACAGCTTAAAAAATGATAAAGCCGGTCGCCCGGCCCTGTTCTTATTTAGGCTGTGGCGGCCATTCCACATCTGGCGCTTGATCAACATCCACACGAGTAAGCAATACCCGATACTTTTTCCACTCAAGCAAAGCCGCTTTCTCTGAATCTGTAGCGACTTCTAGGTCAACAGAATCTTGTAGCAATGAGAGTGTTTCATTTGCTTGTTGTAACAGTGCTGCTTGTTTCTGCTTTGCATCGTTGATTTGATGAGATTTCAAGAGGTCCTTGTCAACCACCCACTCTTTACCATCCCACTTGTCGTAATCGGTATCAGGCTTCTTGAATGTTAGTGTGTCGGGTAATTCACCAAGTTCAGTAATTCCTTGTGGCAGGCGAGTTTGTATGTTGTAAGCTGTTTTTCCACGGTAATCGGGTACAACTTCCCAGTGATCTCCGTTTACTGTGCGCCTAACAGCCATGGAATCGGATTCAGGAAGTGTCGGAGCATCTATATAGGAACTGGCCGGTATTCCTATCCCCTTCATCAGATATTCCGGTGTCGTGCCTATAAATTCCCCTGAATGAGGCGCTGCATGGTAGATTGTTAGCCAGCCGGCTTTTTCTGCCAATCCATCTTTACCCAATATTGCTGTTTCCGGTTCTAAAGAATATTTTTGTTCTGTCATTATGCTGCTCTCACTATGTAGTTAAAGGCGATGTTGCGGGGACGGGTTTCACTTCCGCCTGTTTCGTTAGTTGGGCCTAAACTACGCGGGTTTCTATTACCTCTGCCAACTCGGTTACCCGATGAACCTGCATCATCTCCATTCAAAGTATGGCTATGGGATTTAAACTCGTCAGCTTGCCACGACAAAACTCCACGACCACGATCTACCCCCCGCCCATCATCCCAACCCCGGATAAATTCACCGCGTAAATCAGGAAGTACACCTGATGGATAAGCAGCGGCTAACTTCGGATATAGAGACTTATTAAATGATTGGCCGTTGCACGTAAGGTAACCTGATGGGGGATTTGGTAGCGGCCATGGGATTGGTGCACCAACAGGAATGTTATTTGCAGCGCTAACTTGTTCAATTGTTGCCAGTTCTGACCAATCTTTCTCAAACCCATAACTATCACGAGCTGAACGATAAGCAAGCCCTCCATTTTTGTAATGCACTTTTAGCTGAAATGCCGGACAACTTCCAATTCCGTTACAAAAGTGAGCAACAAGCTGGCTGTCCCCAGGACGCTGCAAATCATATAACCCCGTATCCACGTTCCAAGGGACTTGATTATTAACAGAATATGTTCCTCTTAATCCGAGTTTAAACGCCCCCACATCCCCGGCATTCAAACTGACATCCCCGGTCAGTGCTTTGCCATTAATTTTCCGGCTGCCCGGCACGGCACTTTTCGCCAAATTGACGGTTTCTGATAAACCAAGGTTTTTTATAAACTTACTTTTATTAGGGATATCTGCGCCATTTTGGTTTTTTGCCAATCTGCTGTTGGCATTATCTGTAGCCCTGTTCGCTTCATCATGAGCATTTTTAGCTGCTACATTTGCCGTATTTGCAAAATCGTATGCATTCTTAACTGCTTTTGGCGTCGCCGCTAAGGTCTCACTTGTGCTATTTGTCGCACTACTCAGTTGTACAACGCCCTTCTGAGTCAATGAGGCATCAGAAACACCACTCAATTTGCTCTCAGCGATTTTTCTAACATCGTGAACCGCTTTCGGCGTCGCCGCTTGATCTTCTCTGTCAGAATTTGTCGCGCTGTTGAGTTGCGATATGCCTTTCTGCGTCAATGAAGCATCAGGGATTTCTGTAGTAATTTTATGTTTTAATGCTAAATCCAATTGCGCTACGAGTTTCTCCAGGTCTCCATCATCCATAACGTCTTCACCGGTTTTTTCTGCAATGTATTTCCCTATCACTGCTGCAATAACCGAAGATTGGCGCCAAACTTTATTTAATCGTTCACTCCTCGCTATTCCTGATTTAAATCCCTCCCCAATAAAATCTGAACTTTCATATTCTTCTTGTGACAAAGTATTCGCGTTTTCACCAATGGCAAATGCTTTAAAATCATTTTTAGCCATTTCTAACCCTCCACTATATGGTAATTAACCGTTATCCCCATAGGTTTAAGTGAGAGATAACCCTGATGGATGATTTCTTTAGTAATAGTACTAATTGATTTACCTTTAACAGTCACGGTAAATGACATATCTAAGTTGTCTTCGAAAGATACAGACAGGCCATTATTTGAGTGAATAAAACTCAGGATGTTATTAAATGACTCAGCCGTTCCATCCCAGTTATTTGCGCCTATTTTAGCTTTGATGACGACGCGATAATTATCATCATCCAAGTTGATATAACTTTTATCACTGTCAAACCGCCCTTTCCATCTGCCACTATCAAATCCTAAGTCAGTAATATCAAAGGAGAAGTAATAGGAATCAATCGGAGTCTGAATCATTCGATTTCTTCCTACCCATTCACCAATAATATCAAGCTGTTTGCCAACCGCTTTATCAAGATCAAAACTGCTAATCAGTAAGTCTGTTGTCAACGCATTCTGGTTGAAAATATCAGTCACAGCTTCAAGCATCCTGACATATTTTTTACCTTCCATGTGATATGCAGGAATCAATTTCATATATTTGTTCATTCGATCACCGTTATTATTTTAATATTTTCAGGTGAACATGTCGGCGCTTCATTAAAAGCAATGTTAATGTTCTCCGCTCCTAATGTCGATGCTGATTTTCCCACTATCACAGATAATACTTCATATGTCTGTCCACCGTTTTTATTGCATAAGTTTGCCGGTACAAATAAACGAGTCACATATACTCCATCACCAATATAAAGGGATTTTATATAGTTAGATATTTCATTACGAATATTATTGCCAATATCTGATGTATATCCGATAAAGGGTTTAATGTGTATTTCAACGTAAATTGGCACCAGTGTAGGGCGATAGAAGTTTATCGTTTTTTTATTACCATAATCATCGGTAATCGTTTCAGAGGTGGTGCCAAATGTCGGTATGCCCGGCGTTTTTTTCACTAAGATAGTCCGGGCAATCTCTTTCGAGTCTCCACCATCAATGACAAGTGCAATGCTATGAGCGGGTATGCCATTTTCATCCGCTTTGTCCGAGTCGTTGTCATATCCCCGGTAACGTGAAACCCCATGCAGGTTGGCAATTGCTCCCATCAGTCCATCTATAATAGTTCTCGAAGGCAGCGCAACGGAAACCGCTTGCCGTATTCGCAGTTCTACATCGGTTTCAATTCCCCGACCAAGTGTAGCCGCAACCGGGTTCGTCACGGTTTGCCAGCCCAATGTTGGCGTAGCAATTTGATTAACCGTGTGAGGTAATGCGCCGATCGCACCCGATTTTTGACAAATCGCGGTCACAATAGCCTGCCCGTGTGTATCTATAATGACTTCATCCGGTAGTGACCAAGCGTTTCCCGCATCATCCCGGACAGAAGCGTTACGGATAACGGTGCCAGCTCGACCAGTAACCAAAATATCCACTGTTGAGTTACTGGCGCTTTTTCTGGTGATGCCGTTGATTTTGACATTGCGGGAAAGCCCTTCGCCCACCGCGGTTGCCGGGCTAAATGAGTTATAGGAGGCAATGGTTGCGTTGTTACAACCGTGAATAACGTATGCTATTAGCGATAAAAAAACACCGTCTTTACTGTCAGATTCAATGTAAATATCGTCCCCATAAATATCCCTGAATATCGTCTTCCAGCTATTCAAGATGGTTTGATAATCAGGAGCATTGATCCCATTTTTATCAATAGCAGGTAACATTGTGTTGATAATACTTTCATACATCAGCAGTTACTCCTGTCTGTCCATAAATCGTGTCAATCGTGGCTGTAATGGTGATTTTTCTTGTTTCCGGGTTTCTTTCACTACGGTATTGGGTAATGCTCTCTACACCCGGCGTTTGCAGTATTCGCTGTCTAATAATCAGGTCATAAAAACCCGATGTGCCTTTACCCAACACGTCGTCGTAATCTGTCCCCTCTCGGTTATCAAGAAACCATTCGCCACTGCGCAACATCAGGCGAGTTTTCACTGCTTGTGCGACCGCTTCCGGTGAGTTGATAAGAAAACCCGCCTCTCCACGACCAAATACATAGTCGTTGTCAATTTCTCTTCTGTATCTCATTGAGGTTTCCCCGTCTTACCGCCACCTGATTGCACACCACTATGTACATGGTTTTTAAGGCTAATCCCTGCCGCTGTCACATCATTACTCACCGTGACCGGGCCTTGCATGGTTGCGGTGCCACCACCAGCGCCCATGCCCTGTGATAAATTGCCGTTAATGGTGACGTTGCCATTTAGGATGATGTCAGGTGAAGTGATTTCAGTACCGCCATTGGCTGTCACAATAAGTTTTGCCGATGTGATAATCGTGACGTTATGGCTGTTGGGATCGAGTTCGATATAAGCCGCTCCATCATCACTTCTCAACTGAGCAGCGTTTGTGCTGATACCCGATATTTTTTGTTGCTGGGATTGTGGGCCAATAATGGCAAATCCATCAGACAGGTTGTGCTGCCGGGGATCGACCGGCTCCTGCACACCGCCAGATTGCCACCAATAATCAATGCAGCGATCAGCAAATACGACCAGGCATTCATCACCGGCTTTTATCGGGAAGGTTAATGTCACACCACCGCCCCTTGGGAATATAACCGGCACATCCACTAACAGCGGTAAGGATACCGATTCCAGTTCCCCATCTTTTTGCCTGATTTTCCATCTGATGGCAGGTTGCGCGGTGATGGTTACCGCATCAGCATTAAATGATTGAATAATGCAAGGCAAGGAGACATACAATCCGGCGCTAATGACTTCTTGCATAGCAAAAAAGACCGCTTCAGGTCTATTGAGTCGTTCGTCAGTATTTATCATTCGCTCTCTGCCTTATCCTTATTGTGAGTTGATTGATTCAGCAAAGTATGATCGCTCTTGGCGATACACATTATTGTCATGTACCACTCTGTTTCGCGGGTATCGCCGGAATACTCCACATTGAAGACAATGTAATCACCATCAGCATCCAACATTGCCGGTTGTGCTTTTGCATCCTTATGATCACCAGATTGAGCAGCTTGTTTAGTCGCCGGATCAACCGGTTTGATTGAACGGTTATCCAGTCGGATTAATGTCCCGGGGCGGATATTCGGATTAATTAAGCATGTAACGTTAATACCTGAGCCAATAGTTTGTTCAGGCATACCGATAAGGCCTGTTTTTGATGTAAGGACAATGGCTTCAGTTAAGTATTTATTTTTGGGTACAATGTGTAGTTTGTTATCTTCATAGCGCCAATTAGCATCACATTGTTTTGCCAGATTAGAAACTTCATTGCGGTGCATGCCAAAAAGTACTTTTCCCCTGGGTGATGCTGATTTACTGAATTCAGGGCGTAGACCGGCGGTAATGCCATATTTGGCAATATCACGCATTAGCAAATGATCTAAATCTGCTTGCGAATATCCAGCCGCAATGGTGGTATTCACGGTCGCATAATTGTGTGCTTCATCCCCGTCCGCTGCATGAATTACAACACAAGTATCCGTTGCGTTGTCTCTTTTTACATACGTGTACTGAATTTGGCCTGAGAATATTTGTCCTGAGTTCTCCTTGTAACCCGCCACAAATTTAATCTTTTTAAATTCATTTTTACGTAATTTATTACTAGTTTCGTTATTGAGGTTATATATAGTAAAAATACCAGTAGCAGGATTGGAAGATTCCGTTCTGCTAATGTTAAATGTGATTTTCAGATCTGATAAATTTACTTTTTCGCCATCTTTGTCTACAACGATAAGGTGGCATTCTCTTATCCATTGTTTTGACATAATTCACCTAATTAATAGAAATAAAAGAACCGCAATTAAGCGGCGTATGTAATAAATTATTACAGAATATCTTACCCTTCCTCTCATCAAGTTAACTTATTACAAAGTATAACCTGTCCTCTTTACCAAGATTATTCCTGAAAGGTTTCTCCTGATTTATATCACCATAAAAAATTAATGAGCCGTTAAAACCAAGATGACGATATTGTTCCAGTAAGTCAACCCCAAAAACCAACGGTAAACCTGTGACAATAAATTCACTATCCGGCGTCATAATATCCAAAATCCAACCCGCGATATCACGCCACATTAATCTCATTTTATAGTTAATGCCATTTAGCTGAATATCGAATTGCTGATTTTGCGGTGATAAAGGAATTTCTACAACCCTAGCCATTTTTTACCTCGCTCTATAATAAAATCAAGAATAATTTTTGGCATTGATGGCTTCACCGTGACTTTGGCGCCCATATTAACTACAGGTGCTGTATCTTCAGGATTTTTCATATTTTCCGCCGGCGCCGCCTTATTCGGTGACGTTTCAACAATAACAATTTCACGTAGGTTTAAAACTACCGATAAAACATTTTCACTGGTTTTATCTGTTGTGACACTGATATCTTTAATCAACATATTTTTATATAAGCGCTTTCCCGTTACGACATCAAACGGTTTATGTGATGCCCTTAGGTCAAGTAACTGTTGATATATATCGCGCGGGCTGGTTCCAAGGTTTAGCCCGGTAGAAATATCAAATACCTTTGTTGTATCAATAATATCAAGCAGCGAACCACCACCGGCGAAACCTAAATCCATTCTCACTTCCGATGGGCTGTCATAAGCATGATCACTGAATGTCACCCCCTGCTGGACCGGATGATCGGTGATATTCGATACATCCGTATGTGTTTCTGAAATAATGACACTCGGTACAATGACACCTATTTTTCTCTTTTGCTGAGAAAACATGACTGATAATATATCCATTGTTATCTCACCTGTGTTTGCATATTTCGAAGGAGCATACTGTGAGTGCGTTCTATCGTTTCTCCGGTCAGTCTCGCCGTTTCTTTGGGAGATTCAACGCCATTAATCTCAATATGATAATTTACTTCTCCTATTCCCGGCATATTATTGCTGGCAGATATTGGCACACGATATAATAAAGCGGGAGTAAATTCCTGATGATTCACCATATTATTGATATTTGTCACCGCACCATTGATCATTCGGTGATCAATGGACATATTTCGCAAAGAATGAACCACATGATTTAAATGTCCAGCCCGCTTTGGCGGTTTATTCGCTGGCTGTAGCTCTGCCATAATCGCTGACCTGATAAATTCTGGTGAATAGGGATTACCACCACTTTCCACTATCATCATGCTATCAATCAGCCGTTGCATCACATCAGGATCAGTGAGATCAAGGACCGTATCCTTAGAAACTCCCATCATTTTAGATACATTGGCAATGTACTGTTTGGTTTTATTATGATCTTTCTTTGGTGCCCATACCGGAACAATACTTGCAATAGTCTGTAGCTTTGTTCCTGTAGTTTTACCATGAAAATAACGACTCAACTGGTGAGCAGTAGCCCTTAATCCACTGAATGCATCTGGATACTTAGCAAATCTGGGTTTTGGGTTATCTTCAGGTACCGCTCCTGTCTGATGTACAAAGTTCATATTTAATGGATTGTTATTCCGTACTCCTCGCGAAGACTTTAATCTTTTTAGCTTTGCGGCTGTAAGCTCACTATTAAAGATATTCGTTGGCGGATTAACTGGAGTATTTAACTCCTTAGGAGCATCGTGATGCTCAACAATGCCAGCCTTAAGATGATCTTTATTTAATTGCTTATTCTTTCGTTTCTTCTTCGTTTTACTTGATCGTTCTGATACTTTACTGGAAATATCAGCAACTTTCTGGCTATGTTCTTTGTCGATTATCGTTTTCTTATCATCAATTTGTTCTTGGTATTTTTCATATTTATCTTTGCTGAAAAATGGAGTCAGGTCAGAAGCAATATAAATCCCATGTGTTGACATCCAATTATTAAGTTGATCATATGTTATCAGTGGTTTTTTATTTGCATCATATTCTCTTTTCCGCCGTGACAATGTTTCAGCTATTGTTTCGTGATTTTTCTTTGCTTCTTCCTGTAATGCATTTAATCGACTATTAAAATCAAATAATACTCCCAGAACAATTTTTCTTCCTGTAAATTTCCACAATTCATTCAATGTCGCCAATAAACCTTTCGCAGAAATTTCTCCTTTGTCTAACCATTTGACTAATTCCTCAATGGAATTAAATATGTCATCACTATCAAGTGTGCCGATATTTTGATTAGCACAATCCGTTGTTACTTTTAATAACTGCTCACCCATCGATGCAGCCAAGGAAGCAGTATTAAAATGGCGACCATTTGTAGTATAGGATTGAGCATCAATACACGGCAGAAATGTCTCTACGCTTCCCACAACTAGGCTGACACCACTATTAATAGATTTAATTTTTTCAATTGTTGCATCTGTTTTTTGCAACTGTCCGCAAAGTTTGTCCAGCCCATTAGCGGCTTGAGTGATAAAATTAACCACCACTAATGTGGCTTCTTCAATTTCCGCCCTCATTTTGAGAATACTAGACGTGATTTCGGCAGTAACAGCCATAAATTTACGCTGCCCTACTTCATCAACATCAAACTTAAGTGATACCAGGAAATCTTTAATTATTTCAGCATTACTGCTCATTTCGCCACCTCTCTATCATGGCCTCATTTTCCGATTTAACATCAAGGGCATCGTTCATCAATGCAATATCAGCCAGATCAAGGATGCTGTTTTTCAACGATTCATAACGGCACATGCCCGCAATGACCGGGCGTAATAGATAATCACGCCCTTTCGGGAGGGTTTCAAAATTTAAACTGGCTTGTCCTGGGATTACATTGCGCTCTCTAATGGGGCGGGAAAAAAATTTCCCAATGAGTCTCGGATAATAAAACCGACAATTTTCAACAGTTCGAAGCCGTTGATGTCATCGAACATCAATACCTGCCCATCAGGTTCATAAATCCGGTTCCAGATACCATTCTGTTCACGGGAAACAACGGATAAGCAAATATCATTAATTTCATGCCGGTTGGATTTTCCTAATGCGCTGATGGATTCCACCAAATAAGGGAGCACTTCTTCAAAGCCCGCTATCCCATCATCACTTTTAGCTGTCACGATCTTTTTCATCAGCGGCCCAAGTGCCGGAATAGCCGGCGCCAAAGCCACCGCTAAATCCTGTTGCTGAAAAGCGTTTAATTTACCACCGCGGTATTTTTTGCCATCAATTTCAAATTCCATGATCACTTATCCTCAAGCTCATTCAAACTACCGCAGCATAAGTCCGATGTTGAAAATGCGGACAAATGCTCCGGTAGATTTGACGGTGATTTAAATGGTTGTGAAGTAAGCTGGTTAGAATGTGCCTAACATGATGTCGATTTTTCCACAATCAAATACCCAGGCAACGGTATTACCAGCTTTGCTATTCTGCAAATCAGGCTGTTTCTGAAAAGCGACGGAACGTGCAACAGCAATGTCGTTACTTTGCTTATTTCGAATAACAATCACGTTATTGCCCCATGCTGCTGATGAAAGTGATTGCGTACTGAGCATCGCATTCAGTTTAGCATTTACCGGACTGGTCTTAAGTAAATTAACCGTAATGGTTCCAGACTTGGTTGCATGCAATGAATGCATGACTTCTCCGTCTGCGCCAGTGGTCATGGTGTTTTTACTCTCCGACATGGTGACTGTAATCCCCTCATCCGAGAGCGCGGCACCATTACCAAGATCAAAAGAGCCGCCAACTCCGGTAATAGAAGCGGAAACATCAAGAAAAGAATATGTAGCCATTTTCAACCCTTATCTGTTTACATTAATAATGACATCAGCGTAGTGAACAGCGCCTGCTAATTTGATTGCGCACTGAATAACCGGCGCTTTTCGAGCTTCCCGATCAGCCTGGGCCTGCGTTGCAATTGGCGGTGCGTAGACGTAGTAACCTTTGGTTAATGTTGCACCCGTATCCAGCGCACCAATCGGATCGCCGCCCCATACACCATGAGCGATTAATCCATTTGTCGCCGCTTGAGCCAGTGACTGCTCAACATTGGTAATTAGCCGTGTCACACCTTCATCAGTCTGAGGGATCTTGCTAGTACTGGTGTAAAGCAGGTTATAAAGATTATTCTGAACGTAGTTCTGCAACCAATCCAGACCGTGGCGCTCATCAATGAAATCCCCATTCGCCATGACACCTTCCTGAATAATGGCCGTATCGTTGTTGTATTTAACAAAAACGTTGCCATTTTTCTTTTTCAACGCATTGGCTTGCGTTGCCGTGAGGTTTTCTGCGGTTACAGCGGGTTCCTGTTTAAATTTCAAGGTTATGGTGGTGTTATTGCCGTTGAAATTGACGGTAAACATACGGCCCAACAGCGAAGCAACCGTGTAGGATTTACCGGTTGAATATTGCCAAAGTGTGCGTTGATAGTTCCTCCCTTTCAATTTTGTACCAATGTCGGTCTTAACGTCAGCATCCAATACGTCTGCTTTTTGCACTGTATGCCCATAGATACGGGAAACAGATGCGGATTCAATGTAATCAGCAACAGAGAGAATATCTTCATCCGTCAGAGAGTCATCAGCGATAACCAACCCATACCAGCCACTGGATACCGATCCCAATGCTGCCACCGCCTCGGCAATGGTTTCTGCTTTGGTAGATTCGATAGCAGTAGCACCCGATATTTCGTCCAGCTTTAATAAATCACCAATATAAGTTCCCGTCGTTGCCGGTGAAACATAGCCAACCGCCCCTACAGAATTCGACATAATAGCGAAACGCGAAGAAGAACTATCATATGTGACTGAACAATCTTTTAACTTATCCGCTATCCGTTGGGCCACGCCATTAAGATTGGTCTCTTTACTCAAATCGATGCCGTTGTATACCGTTTCTTTACCGTTAATCGTCAACTTAAAAGAACCCTCGGTGACGGCAGTAAATTTGCTAATAACTTGCTGCTGTTTATCCAATACGGCTCCTTGTAAAGAGGAGACCACATTGTCCTTAGCCCACCGACCAATATATAAATCAACCGGACGTGGCGACTGGGAATAATAAAGCGCTGCGGCCTGATATTCTGGTGAAGTCAGTCCAAAATCAGCACCGACACCATCGATATCCGAATACCGGCGTAAACGTTCTTGAGGGTTAATCACGTTGCTTGCGCCAATGATCAGTAACGCACCAAAGTTCCGGGATTGAGCCGCATGAGGAGCCATATTCAACGTGACATTGATAATGTTTGAAACAGGTAAACCCTGCATAATTTAATCTCCTAAGAATTTGACAGGCGCTTCCACCAGTGATTTAACACCGTATTCACGCACCACTTTTCGCCGCAAGGTGATCGTCATGTCATAACGACGCACCCTCTGGTTATTGATAAGTTCCGGTAACGAAGTCAGCCGGCTGAGTTTGTCGACTGAAAGACCGAAACGTTCCAATTCGTCATTGTTCTGACTGACCGCCACTCCATCACGAAAACGGGCGCCGTACCGCTGGCTGTTCGGGCCATAAAAGGAAATCAAGCACACAATCTCCTCATGACGCCATAACTTGGTTCCTTCATCAGTCTGGTTCTCAAAAGCCGGCGAGGCATCCGCAATAAAATCCGTTATGTCAAAATCACACCCGTCATCATCTGCCGGTAACTGGGGCAGTTGTGCTGATGTCCATCGAGAACGCACTTTATCGTCAGGCAAACCAGAAACACCTCCCAGCCAACGACTCAGTATGTGCTCCAGCTCATCATCGTACTCAGGCCCAGGCGTGACAGGTGTTAACCAACCCGCTTTATCACTACCGTTGCTCATCAAAAATACCTCCATCAAACAGCAATAACTCACCCTGTGCTTGGGTAAACCAAGCCCTGCATTGAGGACTAGTTCTTATGGAAACTTAGTGCTCAACACCGAGTTATGATTGATTTAATAGGGATACCGACCGCGAAAAAGGTAAAAAATATGCGTAAGCGATTCGCGACGGCAAATACGAAAAAGGCCGCAACACAGTGCGGCCTTCGACAATAATGATTTAAATTTTCACTTATTTATCAGAGTACAATAGAAGATACTTAAGGTTCACTCGTACTAAATAGAGTTCATTGGATAACAGGAATTTTTTAAACCGAATTTAATGGCTTAAATCCTAATTTCCCTCATTACCTGCAATATCCGAATGAAAAAAGCCCCGATATTTCTATATTTCATTTCTATCAGGGCTTATTCGCAACTTTAACTAATTAGTACACTACCATAGCTTTTTGCGTACGCGCAAGCTTTTTATGTTTTTGTACTTCATCATCCATTTCTAACTTAATATCAAGCATAGCCAAACATCCCTGAACAAAACTTTCTCCCTTTTGCAACCGGGAACGGACTTCAATATCAGGTACTTTAATTAAACGCGCGATGGACCGTTTGGAAAGCCTTAAAGCGTAGTACATAAATAAAACTTCAATTTCTTCAGATTTATCTACCGTCTGCAACTTTGCGATACAAGCATCAATGATCAAGCCATCGTTATCACAGCATGAAGGACGTAATGAACGAGTTGACGCAATCAGACCTTTAAATCCAGCAGCGATCGGTGGCCAATTAACACCAGTGGCATCATCAACCCAACCGCCCCAACACTCTAAAACTTGTTGAATATTGCGCATATATTTTGACCTTAACTTTTAGTAACAAATAGTAGTAAAAATTATTTTCATGATGGTCTCATGCATCCATGCATTTGGCATTATAACAAATTTCCCATTCTCTATTTTTGTGTTTCTCTGTTACGTAACTACATCGTTTAAATACATCTGTTTACTTAGTCTATTAAATACAAATAGTAAATAACCCCTATTCTTGACCAAGCTTAGTTTCAGAGGAAAACACATAAATATCGTTATTAATACGGATGACCATAAAGTGCTCTTCTTCCTCATCTACGTATTTATTATACAAATTTATAATCTTCATTTAATCCTCTAATGTACCTTCCTTTAAAACGCTTAGCACCTAAAGCAACACGCATGTTCTTTATTATTTATCAAAAGTTTTCAAGCAACATAACACCCCCTTTTTATTATGAGATGAAAAATTCATTAAATAAAAAATAGCACAGATTTTTTATCTCATGGATATTTGAGTGTAAAAAATATTTTTGATCGACGTTGAAATCCGTCATAAAATGCCGATTAAGAATGGTGTCAACACCTATGCCGAAGACACTGAAATCGGCCTGTTTACAAGGTGATGGACAACGAAACTGGTGCAAATGTGAGATCGCAACAACCCTATTCGCAATATCGCCAGCAGATCAAGCAAAACATTTAAGATATCCACAGAATTAATGTTGCTAACGATAAATTACCGATTATCAGGTAAATATCTACGTGAAAAGTTTTAACACTGTCAGATATATCCGCTTCTAACCAATGTGATTTTTAAACTCACACTCTTCAGTAGATAGTTAGCAAAAATATTCTTCTGAGCCGAAATTGCTTTTATCTGATACACTTTTACAACATCAATATCTTCTGCTATTTCCTACTCACCCTATCCCATCTTATTTTCAGCTCTCGCCAGACGAATAGATGGATACACACCTATAGCAAATATTTTTTCATGTCTGGAAAACAGATATCCCAAACGCTAATATTTTTTTCTGTTAGTTTTTACCAGCGAAAATAAATCCGTATTATCTAAAAATTTGCCATCCTATATTTCTAGCTACATGGTTTTATTTCGACCAGCCTGACAGTAAATTTAACCATGCCATGAATTCAGAAACTCGTTTTAGCGGGAAATTGTACTGGAAAATAGCAGAATTAACTGGATATATAAACAGCATCATCTACTATCAAGCAAGAAAAAAGCCGTTATCTTCTGAAAAGATAACGGCTTCTTATTTGATTTGGTGCCGGCTACCGGAGTCGAACTGGTGACCTACTGATTACAAGTCAGTTGCTCTACCAACTGAGCTAAGCCGGCGTGTTTCAGGGCTAGCCCCCGAAAGCGAGCGCAGTATATTACAACCCATTGCAAACAATCAAGCATAAATAATAGATGATTTAAAAATATCACCAAAACACTCATCATTAGTGACATGCTCAACGACATACCATGGCTTGAAAGCCCATTAATGCAAGACTACTGCCTCGAATCCTCTGAATTGCTGTAGTTTCTTATCAAAATACAGCCGATGAGCGAGTTATTTTCAACATCAAAAAAACTGGTCATTTACTGACAAATCAGAAATAACAACAAAATGTTTTATTATCTTTGCTACCTATTAGAAAATAGCCACTGGTCGTAAAATAGCCTGATCGTCTGGCAGCAGTGGAAGATAAAATATCCAAAATAACCTGTCTCCAAACAATATAAGGATCGGTTAACATGTTAAAAAACAAATACTCAAAATACGGTAGAACACAAGGCGACAAAATATATTTTCAAGGCGTAAGCGCAATCAAATTGAGCTTGTTTTTTATAAGCCAAAGGCAAGCCATAACAGCTTTCTTATCATTGTCAGAACCACAATATTCCCACTCTTTTTTAAATTATTACCATAGGGAAATAGTTGACTGCTATAAATGCAATGTGCTATTTAAATTAGACGCAAATCAAAAAAACTAAATCAGGCATGCGCTAATATTAGGTATAAATCAGATCGTTTCTATAGGTTATTATAACTCAAAATCATTAATTATGAGGTAAATTATGTTGGGCAAAAATAACTTAATTGCACACCAAGTCTTATTTACCTTCAAGGATGGAATAAGCTGGGATAGTGAAAAGGCTATATTAGCAGAGAAGGTGACTTTAAATCATATAAATGAGATAAGTGAAATAAAAGGATGGTTTTGTGGTCGCAGTACGGTAGACAGAAAGCAATCAGTTGACTTTAGTTTAATTGGTTACTTTGAAAGTTACGAAGACCTGGACATATACATGCATCATCCCGATCATATAAAAGGCGTGGTACTATGGAAAGAAATAAGTACATGGACAGTCTCGGATATTATTATCGATATAAATAAGTTGATAAATTTCACTCAGTTAATAGGAAAGTCGTATGGAATTTGACGAAAACCTACATAAAAGTGTCGTCGTTATCGCTGATAGTCTGCCACTTGGGTTAGCCATGAATGCACTGAGCGTCATTAGTGTTTCAATTGGTAGAAATATCAACGGGATTGTAGGACACGATGTCTTTAGTAAAGATAGCATTTGTTATCCCGGTGTCATTAAAACGCCTTTGCCTGTTTTGAAAGCTAGTCATGATGTACTGGCCGCTATTCATAATGAATTAAAATCTAACGATAATTTTAAATTGAGTCCTTTTTCCTGTTTAGCGCAATCATGCAGAACATATGAGGAATACGAAGGAAAATTATCTGCTGAACATTCGGATGAATTGAAGTTATCTGGAATTGGCATAGTTGGACCAAAGAAAGATATCAATAAAATCACTGGCAACTTACCACTTTATAAATAACCAGGTAATATATATGTATTCCATTTTTAGAAATGAACTTCATGAATTAGGTATGAAATACCTTACCGAGTTAAAAAAATATCTGTCTGGCGAGATAAATATCTCCGCATTGGAAAAAATACAATACGAAAAATTAAAAGAAATCATAAATTATACGAAAAATGGGTCAGCTTTCTATCAAGATCGTCTAGACGCAATAAACCCAAATGATGATGAAAATTTATCCTCATTGATTGAAAAACTTCCCTTTACTACAAAATCAGATCTAAGTAAGGCGGGAAACACGATATCTTCAGATAGCCTAAATAACGCTTGGATATATTATGAAACCACAGGGACGACTGGGCCATCAACACCTTGTCCTCGCAATGAAATAGACTCTTTAGTTAATAACAGTTTTCTGACTCTGCAATATGAGTCTATTTTCAATCAAGAAGGCAAACAACACATTATTGGCGTGATGGGTCCAACGGAATTGCACTCCACTGGAGATACATTTGAAGATGTATTTCGCAGTTTAGGGCATACCGTTATCAAAATGTGGCCTCGTTCGCCCGTTGTTGGTATGCACAGAGTACTCAGGCTGATACAAGACCTCAAAATAACCGCCTTAGTTTGCACACCTGCGGTCGCCGCTGAGTTGCTAAAATATTGTCGGAACAATGCATGTGATGCAAAAGAATTAGGTATCGAGATCATTTTGGTGCTTGGCGAACTTATTACCCCCAATAGATTAAGAAACTTATCTCGGAATTGGGGCGCTAAAATTTACAACTGTATGTATGCCTCACAAGAAACGTCAATTCTGGCGGCTTGTGACAATACCAATAAGCTTATTACTATTCCATACAACAATTATTACGAACTCATTTGCCCTTTTACTCAGCAAAAACTCAATGTTGGCGATAATCACGTTGCTGGTGAATTAGTGATTACCCATTTATATAAAGGGAATAAACCTCTGATTCGATACAAAACAGGGGATATGGTTCGGTGTAAAGCAATAGGCTTAAATCAATGGGAAATAGAACCCATCGGCCGGGTAAAAGATGTATTAGTATTAAACAATGCCAATGTGTATGCTTTTGATATTGAAAATGCCATCTTTGAAGAACTCGAATATTGTTTTGAATACTTTATTGAAATCAACAACACAGCCGGTACAGATGAGCTCAAGATCACTTTAGAGCCGAGTGACGAATTAAATGATGCGTCACTCATTAGTAAGATAAAGCAAAAAATGGAATCCAAATTCAATATGAATGTCGACATCCATGTAGGAGATGTCGGTGGACTTATTGGAACCGCAGCAATGGTAAGTTGGAAAGCAGCACGGATCCATGATCTGAGAGATGATACCAACAATATTGAGCGAAATTCGGCTTTAGAGATCATGAACAAGAGGGCCACTAAATGACAAACAATATCGTTAGCCCGGTTAATAAAGATTGGATCGTATTTCTAGACGGGGAATATCTCAATTTTAGCAATGCGACCTTTCTTGCCAATACACAAGCGTTAAATTATGGCACCGGTACATTTGAGGGAATCCGGGCTTATTGGGATCAAGACAATAACCAACTTAATCTATTTAGAGTGCATGAGCACTATGAACGGTTAATTCAATCAGCTAAAACATTAAAAATTGAATTGCCCTATACCAGTCAGGAGTTAACCGATATTACTAAAAATATCATCATTAAAAATGGTTTCAAACAAGATATTTATATCAGGCCATTAGCGCTTAAAAAGTCGTTAATGCCGGGTGAGAAATTTGGCGTTAAGCTAAGTGGTGTAAATTCAACCCTCTGTATTAACGCTTTACCTATGGGGGCTTATGCCAAAAAAGCAGCGTTTAAATGTCTTATTTCAAAATGGCGACGTGTATCAAATGCGGCAATTCCATCATCTGCCAAAATTACCGGCACTTATGTTAATTCCGCACTTGCTCATGAAGATGCCAAAGAAAACGGATTTGATGATGCTATCATGCTGAATGAACAAGGCATGTGCGCAGAAGCAAGTACATCAAATGTTTTTATTGTAAAAGATAATTGCGTTATTACACCATCGCTTAGCGCGGGCATTCTTAATGGAATAACCAGACAATCTGTTTTCGATATTTGTAAATTCCGCAATATTCCCTGTATTGAGTCAGAAATTCAACAAAAGGATCTCTATGAAGCAGATGGCTGTTTTTTAACAGGCACTGGCCTTGAAATATCAATTGTGTCACAAATAGACAATGTGTCATATATACAAAAAGAAGATTCTATAGCCAATGTTATTGCCAAAGATTATCAAGAAATAATCAGAGGTAGAATAGATAAATTCTCACATTGGTTAAATCCGGTTTATTAGTGTAATTCCAGGAGAGACATCATGGAATGTGTTTTTTTTAGTTTCTACAAAGATACATTTGATGTTCTAAATATTGCTACCTTAGGCCCGTCAGGCACAAGTAGCGAACAATCCGCTATTCGTTTTGGTGAATTTGCTATTAAAAATAAAGTCGCCAAAAGCTACCAGGTTGTTTTATGTAATACTTACGAAGAAGCAAGTAATCAAATTATTTTAAATAACTGTCAGGCATTGGTGGTCGCCAATGCTTATTACAATATCAGTGAATTTTATATGGATAACAGGTTTAACTTGTCATCCGCATTTTTAAATTACACGCCTAATTATGGTATCGCTATTCGTGATGAATTAACTACAGATAATATCGTCATTGCAACCCATCCGGCACCAAAGGCTTTAATCCCAGAGTTGTTGCCTGATAATCTAAGAATTGCAGATATCATTTTTAAAGATTCAACCAGTTCAGCCGCAAAAGCTGTTGCTAATTCAGAGGTAGATGCCGCACTCACGACAGAAGTGGCAGCAAAATTACACAATTTAAAATTTATTTCTCATATTCGGCCAATTCAAATGCTTTGGTCAGTATTTACAGCCGCATAAAAGCTAACGTTGCTTTAAAATAGGCAAATATATATACCCTATGGATTTCAAGATGCATCGAGACGGCAAGGGAGTGAATCCGGGAGCATAGCAAACTATGGTGACCGGGGTGAGCGAGTGCAGCCAACAAAGAGGCAACTTGAAAGATAACGGGTATAGACTTATTCAAAAATATACAGAGGTTATTATGTCTTTACTTACTCTACACACCATTACTACCACACCTGAAAAAAGTAAAAAATTACTTCAAAGTTCTATTAATGATTTCGGCTGGATACCTAACCAAAGTGGTTATATGTCAGAATCTCCTTCATTATTAGCCGCTTACCAACGAGCACACGACCTATTTATTGATAGTTCACTGAATGAAGAGGAAAAAGCTGTGGTGTGGATTACAACCGGAATAGAAAATGGTTGTAATTATACGGTTCAAGCACACGCCTATATTGCAATTCATAATGGCGTGGACAAAAAAACGGTTAAGGCATTGATTGAAAAAACCGACGATCTTTCCCCACGATTATTGGCACTGCGTGAATTTACCATAGAAGTCATTTATTGCCGGGGACAATTGAAAAGAGATGCTATTGATCTATTCTTAAACCGTGGTTTTAGCAAACAGAATATGTTAGATGTCGTGTTAGGTGTTTCTCAAAAGAATATGTCGACAATTCTCAATAGCATTGCTGGAACTGAGATTGATGATAAATTCAAGCTGGATGATCTATACCCTATGGATTTCAAGATGCATCGCGACAGCAAGGGAGCGAATCCCCGGAAGCATAGATAACGATGTGACCGGGGTGAGCGAGTGCAGCCAACAAAGAGGCAACTTGAAAGATGACGGGTATATAACTGATATTGAAAGGCATCAACATGCTTTATGTCGATAAAGAAACCGTTGCGCGTTATTTGACGATGGAACTTAGTCTTAAGCTAAGTGAAATAGCATTTAAATTGCAATCGGAAAGAAAAGTAGAACAACCTTTGCGCAATATTGTTAAAGGTGAAGACGGCTTAATGGGCACCATGCCGATTTATATTAAGGAGGGGCCATACAAAGGATTTGGGTTAAAGTCGGTGGTAGTGAGGTTTCAAAGCAACAGCGATAAACCTTCACACATCGGTAGCGTGCTAGTTTACGACGAGCCAGGTGTTTCAGGGATTGCCGCGGTGGATGCCGGCACTATCACAGAAATCCGCACCGCCGCCGCTTCTGCTTATGCAACTCATCTTCTTGCCGCAAAGGATGCTAGCCGGTTAGCGATACTTGGCACTGGCTTACAAGCAAAAGCACATTTGCAAGCCATGTTATATGTACGCCCGATTAGAGAAGTCACTTTATGGGGTCGTAATACAGAAAGATGCCGAGAATTTGTCACATGGTGTGATAAAACGCTCAATCTTCCCATTTCGATCAAAGCCTCACCGGCAGAGGCTGTACTCAATAGTGACATCATTTGCACAACCACGGCATCGCGTGACCCTATACTCAATAGAAAAGAGCTACCGGTTAAATGTCATGTCAATGCCATTGGCGCTTCGGCACTGGGATTCCAGGAACTCAGCGAAGATATGTATAGCAATACAACCCTATTTACTGATTCCAATGAATCGGTACTTGCCGCCTCTCAATCTGTTATTAAGGCAAGGGAGAAAGGTATTCTTAGTGGGTCAGACATTGGGATAGAAATTGGTACCGTTTCTCAATCTCATTCCAATTTGTGCGATCAGGGTGTGACTATCTTTCAATCCGTTGGTTTGGCCGTTCAAGATATGGTATTTTCTCGGGAAGTCATTCGACAACTAATAAAAATGTCTTAATTATTTTGGATGAAAATATGCCAAACTTAAGACGTTCAGCATTAGAAAAATGTCGTTATTGTCTATACCCAATGGATTTCAAGATGCATCGCGACGGCAAGGGAGCGAATCCCCGGGAGCATAGGTAACTATGTGACCGGGGTGAGTGAGTGCAGCCAACAAAGAGGCAACTTGAAAGATGACGGGTATATACTAAAGAGTCCTATTTGTCACTTGCATACGCAAGTGACATTTTTATGTTCTGTTACTTCAAAGTGTTATTTTGAGAGGAAAGATATGCTAGAAGTGTCACAAATAGTAACCTATACAGCGGCACTGACTGTTGCTGCGGCGATACCAGGCCCAGGAATGGCAGCATTGGTTGCCAGAAGTGTGAGTAATGGCGCGTTAGCGGGATTTAGTGTGTTGTTTGGCCTGATTATTGGTGATCTCACTTATTTGTCCTTTGCTGTTTTTGGCTTGTCCATTATCGCGAGCAGCTTTGACACTTTATTCGTTGTGGTGAGGTGGGGTGCCGCCTTATATTTGGGTTATTTGGCGTGGCAGTTTTGGTTTGCCGATCATCAATCCATTGGCGAAGACCAACCCATTAAGAAAAAGGAGTTGGCTGCGGCCTGGTTATCTGGCCTCACTCTAACGTTAAGCAACCCTAAAACCATTGCCTTCTATCTCGCTCTATTACCTTTGGTAATTAACATGGAATCTATCTCGTTGCAAAACTGGGGGCTCATGTTAGTACCACTGACGGTTTTTGTCTTATTCAGCGTAGGCGCGGTATTTATTCTCGGTGCTCTCAGTATTCGACATCTGTTATCAAGCCAACGGGCACAACGGATTTTATTTAAAGGTGCGGCTATCATTATGTTCGTAACCGCTGTAACTATGCTGTTCAAAGGCGATTAAAAAAGTTTAATTTCTTACTATTTCCACGGTTTTATTGAACAAGAATCCGCCCTGGAAAACCATTCTTGCCAATAAATCGTGGATACACCATAAATTAAAGACATAACTCGTCCCCGGAAACCATCGCACACACTTACTCATTGGAAATTGATAGATTTCAGATCAATCAGGCTGTGGACTTTCATCCCCCATCATTTGTTGCTCAATAGATGAATGGTCACCTTATGTCCATGAAAATGGATTGATTATTATCTAAATGGCATATGGAAATGAAAAAACCCCATGCAAGAAGATGCATAGGGTCATTATTTGGCGGAAGGATAGAGATTCGAACTCTAGGATGGTTTCCCATCGGCGGTTTTCAAGACCGCTGCCTTCGACCGCTCGGCCATCCTTCCATGGCGCGAGATTATGCGCCTAACATGATAATATGTCTAGTCTCTATCGTAAAAATTCTGTGATTTTTTTACTATTCGCTCAATCCTCAATCTATAATATCCTTTTCAGCCCTGATCCTGCTAAAATTAGCCTAAATAGATCGAATCACAAGATTCACCAATTTAACGAGCTCGCTAAACAGCCAAGCAATTATTAAGGCTTTTACTCAACGAATGTATAACAAACAATTTTCTATTAATTCATCGACCATAAACCGTTACTACGGTCTGTTCATTATTCTGCTTTTTGTTTCCCTGTTTTTATACAGCTATAACTACTTCAATGCCTGGCTAATGGGGAAAAAATATGCGCTAAATAGTGTCGCAACCAAAATAGTATTACAGATAGAAGATTATCGTTACCACGCTAATTCTATCTTTAAACAAGCCAATAGCTCATCTTTTAAACCACCAGAACTCGTCACACCGATGAAGCTACGACCTGATGTTTACTGGCTTGAGAATAGTTATCAAACTATCGACACGATTATTTTTGGTCACCACAACACTGCAAGTGTAGAGTTGGCACAGCGCCTTTCCAACTATATGGAGATTTTGTGGGGCACCCGCAATGAATACAACTCCATGTACTACCTGAATGGTAAAGATAACAGTCTGTTTCTGATAACCACTCACTCTATTCTTAAACCAGAATTGAGGTTTAAAGAAAGTTATCTAACATTGACTGCCGAATCAAAACGTTCAGAAATGCTGATGCAATCCACCGCGTTAGATGAACGGGAAAATATTTCATCAATCCGTAAGTTAAATGGCGAAAATATCCATTTTTATACTTATCGGGCGACGTTCAATTCACCGGGTCAATTGGCAACAGTTATCGCTTTTGATTTGCCTATTTGTCATCTTCTTCCTATGGATATGGCAGCGGCCAACTTCAGTCTATTGTTGGATGACGAGCAACCCCCTAATGAAATTAATAAAGTCAATATTTCACAAAATGGTTTCTGGCTCGAATTTTCCCAATCGCTTAAAGGTACGCAATACAAACTGCTGTATCGGATATCACTCAAAGATTTGCTAATCGATTTGTTATACAGAAACATCTGGTTGTTACTGGCTGATTCAGTATTTATTATCCTGTCCTTAGGTGGGCTTATTTACATTCGTAGAAAATATATCGCGCCAAATGCCCTGATGAGTCACCAGCTACAAATCAAGGATGCGTTAAGTCACGATATTATCTCCAATATTCCGATTGGCTTATTGATTTATGATTTCTCAGTAAATCAGATAATTATGTGCAATAATATCGCCGATCATCTGTTGCCGAATGTCGATTTAAATAAAATTAAGATGATGGCAAAGCAACATCATGGTGTCATCCAAACCTCAATTGATGATTCAGTCTATGAAATTAACATGTACAGCATTCGCCTGTTGCCAGAAACTTATCTGTTTTTACTGCAAGATAAAGATCAGGAAGCATTAATTAGCCGGCGTCTACAACTTGCCCATTTGGAACACGATAAGAGTGTACAAGCTCGGCGTTTTATGTTGACCAACATTCGTTCTGAATTACAACAACCAATAAAGGAATTAGATCATATCGCTTACCAACTGAAACAAATTCTTATAGAAGAAAATAGTGTTCGTATCGTCGATAATTTATTAACTAAATCTGAATATATATCCGACTGGATCGAGAATATTTCATTACTCAATGAATTAGAATCAGGTGAATGGCAAGCAAAAAATGAATCATTTTCATTATCAGTCATTTTAGAAGATATTATTAAAAAAGTGTTTCCTAAGATGAATAATAAAGGATTGAATTATTATTATCATTGTAATATTAATCCTGAATCACTATTTATTGGCGATAATACTGCCATCAGTAAGATCGTCCTGATGTTAGTCAATTATGCAATCACGCTCACATCTTATGGCAAAATATCTCTCATCGTTAATTATTCTCAGGAATACAAAGAACAAATTCAAATCGAAATTATAGATACAGGAACCGGACTTAATTCAACAGATTTAACAAACTTGAATTATCCATTTTTAAGCAAAGCCACAGGTGATAAATATCAATCCAATTCAGGACTGACCTTTTATCTATGTAACCAATTATGTAGAAAATTAAATGGTCATTTTACTATAAACAGCAAACCCAGCCTGGGTACGCGCTATGCTATCAGTCTGCCCTTAATAATCGGCCAAGACCAATGCCCGCCGCTCCTGGAAGACATTACTGCCTTGCTGGATATCAGCAATACGGAGATCCGTAAGATCGTGCAAAATCATCTGCATCATTATGGCGCTGTTTACTTCGATAAAAAGCCAGAAAATATGGATCGAGAATACGATATCATGTTGACGGATAAACCCTACGATTCGGCAAAATCGACTATATTACTGGTTGATAATCTGGCCAGCTTTGAGCAGATAAAACCTGACTATATTCGATGTAACTACAATCTGAGTGAAGCGGTTATCAATGCCATTTCGTTATTAATTGAGAGAAGTTTCAGTTTTAACGAATTCACTGCAAATTTAGAAATGTCAGCATTTAACGATGAAAGCAGCGATTACGATTTTGGCAATGTTATAAATAGTTATCAAAAACAGCTAACTGATAGCGATTACCGACAATTATTTGTCGAGACAGTACCGATAGATATTAATAAGCTGTATACTGATATAGAACAATATGATCTGATATCGCTTTCGCAAACAGCACATCGCCTGAAAGGCGTCTTTGCTATGTTAGACCTAGAACTCCTCAAACTTTCTTGCGAAACACTGGAACAACACATAACAGACAGTAATGAAATAGAGATTAAGAATAGCATTGGCCGTATTGAATCCTTCACCAAAAGGCTATTGCAGCAGGGTAACTAATAAGATGAATAACCTTAACGTCATTATTGCTGATGACCATCCGATTGTCCTGTTTGGCATCCGCAAATCACTTGAGCGGCTTGAATGGATCAACGTCGTCGCTGAGTCTGAAGACTCGACCACATTGATCAACAATCTGTCCTGTATTAAAGCAAACGTACTGATCACGGATCTGTCCATGCCTGGGGACATATACGGCGATGGGATCAATTTGATTAAATACATCAAACGCCATTATCCCAGGCTATCCATCATTGTTCTAACCATGAACAATAATCCAGCAATTTTAAGTGCTGTACTCGAACTTGATATTGAAGGCATTGTCTTAAAACAAGGAGCACCAACAGATTTACCTGATGTATTAACGGCCCTGAAACAAGGGGAAAAATTTATGCCAGAAAGCGTTTCTGAACTGTTGAAAAAAGTGACGAAAACCCCCTATGGCGATAAACCGTTATCACAAAAAGAGAGTGAAGTTATACGTCTATTTGCCCAAGGCTTTTTGGTAACAGACATTGCCAAAAAACTTAAACGCAGTGTCAAGACTATCAGCAGTCAGAAAAAATCGGCTATGGTAAAACTGGGGGTAAATAACGATATTGCATTACTCAATTATCTTGCTTCTGTCACTATCGGTACGAACAATCACGTTCAGTAAATATCGTTCGTTATTTTAACCTGAAAGTCGTCCTGATGCCCGGTAACTATTTGTTTGTACCGGGCATTATTTTATAAATCATCGTTTCAAATCATTTTCGTCAGTGTCTGTCTGAGAGTCACCAGAGAAACCGGTTTAGACAAACAATCATCCATTCCTGCATCAATACAGCGTTGTTTTTCTTCTGCCAGTGCATTTGCCGTAATACCAATAATCGGCAGCTTACACCCATCATTCCGTAAATACATTGTTAACGCATAACCATCCATATTGGGCATATTGACATCCGTCAGAACAATATCAATCCCCCCGTTCTTCAAATATTCCAACGCATCTAATCCATCATTTGCCACCGCTGTTTGAAAACCAATGGATTTCAACTGATCGGCCAATAAACGGCGGTTGATAGGATGATCATCTACCACCAGAACCACAATAGTATTAAACCGGGTGTTTGCCTGAAAAACAGGTGCGGCGGTATTCAATACCACATTATGATTCGGCGAAATCAGCCGCTCAATCATTACCGACAAATCATGTAAATGGTAAGTGTTATGTAACCAATAGTTTTCTCTGATTTGTTCCGGTGAGCCAATATAGTCCGTCGATAATTCAATATAAGCGTATACAGGGGAAATAACCGCATCAGGAAAATCGCTGATAACAATTTCACTACCCTCTGTGTTTTGCTCACTGTATAAAACAGTGTGTAAACCATGATGAACCAGAAAACGCTGTAAAAACTCCTCCAGATAAAGATTACGTATAGCCAAGATGATTTTTCGCTGATACTCATTTATTAACTGAGTTTTTGGCCTATATTTCGCACCATATAAAGGTAAACGAATAGAAAACATACTTCCTACCTGTGGTTGTGAAATGACTTCAATATCACCATCCATCAGATTGATCAGTTTTTCACAAATCGCCAGACCAAGCCCTGTTCCCTGAGATGAACTTTCCGTATTTGGCATAATCTGAAAAAATGGATCAAACAACTGAATAAGCGCTTTATCAGAGATACCGACGCCAGTGTCCTTTATTCTGACGTATAAGTAATCTCTATCAACTGTCACATGGATAATCACACATCCGGTATCAGTGAATTTAATCGCATTATTTAATAGATTAGATATAACTTGTTGTAATCGAACCGGATCATTGCAGATATAATCTGGAACATCCGGTTCAATATAGCAATACAAGGTCAACGGCTTTTTCACTACTAGCGGTAAATAGTTAGAAATAACATGAGAGATAACTTCCTGACAGGAAAATTCTCTAGACTCAATTTTAAGCTGTTTAGATTCAATCTTTGAAAAGTCGAGAATATCACTGATGATTTTTAGCAACAGCGCTGAGGAGTTGTTCATCGTTGATAACAAACGGACAGATTCAGCAGGCAATGAATGTGCTTGTAATAACTCCAGGTTGCCAATAATACCGTAAAGCGGCGTTCTCAACTCGTGACTGACGGTAGCCAAAAACATAGATTTAGAATAGTTAGCCTGTTCTGATGCCAACGCCATTTCCTGTAATGATTTTTCCATCCGCACACGGACACTAATATCAACCAAGACACAAATTGCCACCTCTTCATTCCTGTAGCGGGAATGAACAAAACTGATTTGCAAATGATGATGATTACTGGTTACAACATCAACATAACTGCTGGTTCTGTCACAAATAATATGAATAATCCGTTCCCGATCTTCGTGCGTTAGCATTCTCAAATAATTATGTGCCAACTCATTACTCAGAATACTACTGCCATCACTGACCCGCAATATACTGATCCCAACCGGCGCTGAAGCCACAATTTTATGATTAAATTGCTCATGCTCTTCCAGGCGAATGGCATTCTCTTCAGCCGGAACAAACATTTTCCGTTCAAACAGATACACCAAGATAATGATGACAAAGGCAGATAATACATTAAGCACAAAACTGCTAATAATCTGTAGCTTAAAACCTTCAAAAATAGTTTTCAGTGGCAGTGCATAAATGATACTGAATGAAGATGGCATTAACCGACGTTTTAACAGTAAATCAGTAAAATTATCATCATAGCCAAAATAAGGCGCTTCCAACTGATAATCAGCATAATGAAGTTTATAGTCATCATTTACTGGATAATGCAACACCGGTTGATTACTGCGATTCAATAACGTTATTGAAACTGGGCGGTCTTGTCTCTGAATAAAAGAGTCCAATCTGATGAATTGTTCAATGCCTATCATAGCAACCATCTCACCATTGACATATACCGGAGCCAACACGTAGAGATGGCCGCTATCAGATCTTGCACCCGGTATAACCCAATAAATATTTCGTTCTTTACCTTGCTCTTTCAGGCTGATAAGCCTACGTGAATTTTCATAAACTATTTTTTTCAACGTATCGGGTTCAGTCGTGGTATTACGGATAGAAAAATTCACCATACACATACTTTGTGTGCCCACCAGAAAAACCTGATTCAACCCTTGAGGCGCAGCAAGATTATCTTTCCAATAGAAGATAAGGTTATTCAACGAATTTAAATAACTATGAGTATTGTTGCGAAAAGTACGACAGTCAGCGCTTTGGTTCAAAGGATGGTAAGAAAACGCCGGGCTATTATGTGGAAAATCAAAAATAGCATTTTTTCCATTAGAATTCAGTAAATGCTTCTCTGTCATATATTGGATATCCCGCAGAACACTTGCTGTATGACGCACATAAGAGAGTGTGGAATCATAATTAGCATTGTATTCTTGCCGAATATCTGACTTGACTTCATTAAAGATATTAACCAGGTAAAAAGCTGTTAATAAAGCGCCTAACGCCCACAACATTAAGCCAAGCACCCGGAAAAGATAACGGGATATTTTCAGCGATGTACGAAAAGAAGAAAGATATCTCAAAAGGTTACCTGATAAAAACCAGCATCATTCAACGTCATTAATGACAAGATATACCAGAACTTAAAGATTAAAAAGGCCCATCTGTTGCATATTTCGATATTAAAAAAACAGGCACCGAAGTACCTGTTTCTTAATTAAGTAAAAAATATCTTCACTTAAACCGGATCAACTGACTCGCTGCTGTTAGCATCAGGTAAATCAGTACTATCACTTTTCACTTCTTCCCCTTCTACTGCCAGCCCATCTTCATCATCGTCATCATCTTCGGGCTCAGCAACCCGCTGTAAGCCGACAACTTTCTCATCTTCAGCGGTACGAATAAGTGTTACGCCTTGAGTATTCCGGCCAACAACACTGACTTCCGACACCCTTGTTCGTACTAATGTGCCAGCATCCGTAATCATCATTATTTGATCGGTTGGTTCAACCTGAATTGCCCCGATCACATTACCATTACGTTCGCTGACTTTAATCGAGATAACCCCCTGTGTTGCACGGGATTTAATTGGATACTCGTTTTCAGCGGTACGTTTACCATAACCGTTTTCAGTGACCGTTAGAATTTCTCCTTCTCCACGCGGGATAATCAGAGAAACAACTTTATCTTTACCATTTAGTTTAATACCACGTACACCGGTAGCGGTACGCCCCATTGAACGAACCGCTTCCTCTTCAAAACGAACAACTTTCCCTTCCGCGGAGAACAACATAACTTCGTTATTACCGTCAGTCAGGTCAACGCCGATCAGCTCATCACCTTCATTGAGATTAACGGCGAGAATACCCGCACTGCGCGGACGGCTGAAATCTTGCAACGCGGTTTTCTTCACGGTCCCACTGGCAGTAGCCATAAAGACATACAGCCCTTCTTCATATTCACGCACCGGCAGAATCGCCGTAATTCTCTCATTTTGCTCTAACGGCAACAGGTTAACAATCGGACGACCGCGTGCGCCACGACTAGCCTCCGGTAATTGATAAACCTTCATCCAGTACAGGCGGCCACGGCTGGAGAAGCAGAGGATCGTATCGTGAGTATTGGCAACCAACAACTTGTCAATAAAATCTTCTTCTTTAATACGCGCTGCGGATTTACCTTTACCACCACGGCGCTGCGCTTCATAGTCAGACAATGGTTGATATTTGACATACCCTTGATGTGACAAGGTGACAACAACATCTTCCTGATTAATCAAATCTTCAATATTGATATCAGCCGTATTTTCCGTGATTTCAGTACGGCGGGCATCACTGTATTGCGCCTTAATTGCCAACAACTCTTCACGGATCACCTCCATCAAACGCTCAGGATTTTCTAGAATGAATAGCAACTCGCCGATTAATGTCAGCAATTCACGATATTCATCCAGCAGTTTTTCATGCTCCAAGCCGGTCAGTTTCTGCAAACGCAGATCCAGAATGGCTTGAGCCTGTTGTTCGGTCAGATAATATTTACCGTCATGCACACCATATTGTGGTTCCAGCCATTCAGGGCGGGCGGCATCATCACCGGCACGTTCCAACATGGCAGCAACACTACCTAATTCCCACGGCTTAGCAACCAATGCAGCTTTTGCCTCGGCTGGTGTCGGAGCAAGACGGATAAGTTCGATGATAGGATCAATATTCGCCAGTGCCACGGCCAATGCTTCAAGAATATGGGCACGTTCACGGGCTTTACGTAATTCAAAGATGGTACGACGAGTGACCACTTCACGGCGGTGGCATACGAAGGCCGAAATAATATCTTTCAGATTCAGCAGCTTCGGCTGCCCCTGATGCAGGGCCACCATGTTGATACCAAAAGAAACCTGGAGTTGAGTCAAAGAATAGAGGTTATTCAGAACCACTTCCCCCACCGCATCCCGTTTCACTTCAATCACAATCCGCATGCCGTCTTTATCAGATTCGTCACGAAGTGCACTAACCCCTTCGATGCGTTTTTCTTTCACCAATTCGGCAATTTTTTCAATCAGACGGGCTTTATTGACCTGATAAGGAATCTCGTGCACTAAAATAGTTTCACGACCATTCTTCTCATCCACTTCAATTTCCGCACGGGCACGGATATAAATTTTACCGCGACCAGTACGATAAGCCTCCTGAATACCGCGACGACCATTAATAATCGCAGCAGTAGGGAAATCTGGGCCAGGAATATACTGCATCAGCCCTTCAATGCTGATATTTTCATCTTCAATATAAGCCAGACAACCATCAATAACTTCGGACAAGTTATGAGGAGGAATGTTAGTTGCCATACCCACTGCGATACCGGAAGAACCGTTGATCAGCAGGTTTGGTACTTTCGTTGGCATCACTTCCGGGATCTGTTCTGTACCATCATAGTTCGGCACAAAATCGACAGTCTCTTTTTCCAGATCCGCTAACAGTTCATGGGCAACTTTCGCCATACGCACTTCGGTGTAACGCATAGCGGCGGCTGAGTCACCATCAACTGACCCAAAGTTACCCTGACCATCAACCAACATATAGCGCAAGGAAAATGGCTGAGCCATACGAACAATCGTGTCGTAGACTGCACTATCCCCATGTGGGTGGTACTTACCGATGACGTCCCCGACAACACGGGCAGACTTTTTGTAGGGTTTATTCCAATCATTTCCCAGTACACTCATGGCATAAAGTACGCGACGGTGTACCGGCTTTAGTCCGTCTCGAACATCTGGTAGTGCGCGCCCGACAATAACAGACATCGCATAATCCAAATACGAGCTTTTCAGCTCTTCTTCGATATTGACCGGGGTGATTTCTCTGGCAATGTCGCTCATGGAGCCCACTATCCCTCATACATTCCGAATTCAAAGGTTTAGAACTATACCACACCCCAACAGTTTTATAAAAATCAGATACGGGTATTTAAAAATTAAGCCGTGTATACTATCTCAGAACTGAGTGAATCCGCCTGTTTAAAGAAAGTTTAAGGAGCAACAACCGCTGATGAACATCAAAACCCCTTCCACCCCAAACAATGTTGATCAACAGGAAATAGAAAAATTTGAAGCGATTGCTTCTCGCTGGTGGGATTTGGAAGGTGAATTTCAGCCACTGCACCGGATTAACCCACTACGCCTGAATTATATTTTGCAGCGTTCTGGCGGCATTTTCGGTAAAAAAGTGTTAGATGTGGGCTGTGGCGGCGGTATTTTGTCAGAAAGTATGGCCCGTGAAGGGGCTGATGTGACCGGGCTGGATATGGGTACGGAACCACTTCAAGTTGCCAGACTACACGCCCTTGAAACAGGTATCTCCGTGACCTATGTACAGGAAACAGTAGAAAGCCACGCCGAAAAATATCCACAAGCTTATGATATCGTCACCTGTATGGAAATGCTGGAGCATGTCCCAGATCCACAATCGGTCGTTCAGGCTTGTGCTCAGTTAGTGAAACCCGGCGGACACGTCTTTTTCTCTACCATTAACCGCAACAAAAAAGCCTGGCTTATGGCAATAATCGGCGCGGAATACATTCTAAAAATGGTACCGAAGGGAACTCATGATGCGAAAAAATTTATCCGGCCATCAGAATTGATAGGCTGGATTGACAGAACACCCCTACGGGAAAAGCATATTATCGGCCTGCATTACAACCCGTTAACAGATAAATTTAGCCTTGGTCACAATGTAGACGTCAATTATATGTTACACACCCAGTATGTCTGACATGTTTATCTGACAGATTAATAAAGCGGCAAATAAATCACATTTTCAGGAATTTTTTTACCCATTTTTGCCGATGTTTCTGTCAGAGCAACCGCTAGTAATGATGCAGGCTTCCGGCTTTTTAATAAATTTTAGTCCTCAAGTTATCCACAAGAATCCGCATTTTTGTGCACTTGATAAAAGCTGCTTTTAACATTATCTTGTTGTCATTATTTAGTGTACCCCCTACATATTGTGTTCCTTAACATTCCATTACCACTACTCTCTCGTGGGTTTCTTCGCCACTGAGAGGGTTATGTTTTGGTCTAAGTCAAAGACACAAAGCAGGTGGGAGCGAATCTGAAAGTAAATGTAAGGTATGCCTGTCCATGAACCATAGTCTGCTAGTAACAAAGCGTGATGGCCACAAAGAACGAATTGACCTTGATAAAATCCACCGGGTTGTTAACTGGGCAGCCGATGGACTGAAAAATGTCTCGGTATCACAAGTAGAACTGCGTTCTCAAATCCAATTTTACGATGGCATCAAAACCTCAGATATTCATGAGACGATGATCAAAGCTTCCGCTGATCTTATCTCCGGTGATGCACCTGACTATCAGTATCTGGCCGCCCGCTTGGCAATTTTCAACCTGCGTAAAAAAGCTTACGGTCAATTCGAGCCACCCGCACTCTATGACCATGTATCCCGTATGGTGAAAATGGGCAAATATGGCAAGCACTTGCTTACAGACTACTCGAAAGAAGAATTCGAGCAAATGAACGAATTTATTGACCATTGGCGTGATATGAACTTTTCTTACGCGGCGGTCAAACAGCTTGAAGGTAAATACCTGGTTCAGAATCGCGTTACCGGTGAAATTTATGAAAGTGCCCAATTCCTCTATATTCTGGTCGCGGCTTGCCTATTCTCCGGTTATCCGAAAGAGACACGTCTGGACTATATTCGCCGTTTTTACGACGCAACTTCCACATTTAAGATTTCTCTGCCTACCCCGATCATGGCAGGTGTACGCACCCCGACTCGTCAATTCAGCTCCTGTGTGTTGATTGAATGTGATGATAGCCTAGATTCCATTAATGCGACTTCCAGCGCGATTGTAAAATATGTTTCTCAACGTGCTGGTATTGGTATCAATGCAGGCCGTATTCGTGCACTGGGAAGCCCAATCCGTAATGGTGAAGCCTTCCATACCGGCTGTATTCCTTTTTATAAACATTTCCAGACCGCGGTCAAATCCTGCTCTCAGGGGGGCGTTCGTGGCGGCGCCGCGACACTGTTCTATCCATTATGGCATCTGGAAGTTGAAAGCCTGCTGGTACTGAAAAACAACCGTGGCGTTGAAGGAAACCGTGTTCGTCACATGGACTATGGCGTACAACTTAACAAACTGATGTACGAGCGCCTGATCAAAGGTGAAGAGATTACCCTGTTCAGTCCATCCGATGTTCCAGGGCTATATAATGCATTCTTTGCCGATCAGGATGAATTTGAGCGCTTGTACACCAAATATGAGCAGGACAGTAATATCCGCCAGCAACGTCTGAAAGCGGTTGATCTCTTCTCCCTGATGATGCAAGAGCGTGCTTCTACCGGCCGTATCTATATTCAGAACGTAGATCACTGCAACACCCACAGCCCATTTGATCCTTTAGTCGCCCCGGTGCGCCAATCAAACCTGTGTCTGGAAATTGCACTGCCAACCAAGCCATTGAATGATATCAATGATAAAAATGGTGAAATCGCACTGTGTACCTTGTCCGCATTCAACTTAGGGGTAATTGAAAATCTTGATGAGCTGGAAGAACTGGCTACTCTGGCGGTCCGTGCCCTTGATGCCCTGCTTGATTATCAGGACTACCCTATCCTTGCCGCCAAACAAGGGGCAATGGGTCGCCGTACATTAGGCATTGGTGTCATCAACTATGCTTACTATCTGGCGAAACACGGTGTACGTTACTCAGATGGCAGCGCTAACAACCTGACTCACAAAACATTTGAAGCTATCCAGTATTACCTGTTGAAAGCCTCTAATGAACTGGCGAAAGAACAAGGCGCTTGCCCGTGGTTTAAAGAAACCACCTATTCTAAAGGTATCCTACCTATCGATACCTATAAAAAAGCGCTGGATACATTGACCAATGAACCGCTGCACTATGACTGGGAAGCATTGCGCAACGATATCAAACAATATGGTCTGCGCAATTCCACATTATCTTCTTTGATGCCGTCAGAGACCTCTTCCCAGATCTCTAACGCCACCAACGGCATTGAACCGCCTCGTGGTTATATCAGCATCAAAGCATCAAAAGATGGCATTTTGCGCCAGGTTGTGCCGGAATATGAGCGTCTGAAAAGCGCTTACGAACTCTTGTGGCAAATGCCGGGCAATGATGGCTACTTGCAGTTGGTTGGTATCATGCAGAAATTTATCGATCAATCGATCTCTGCCAATACCAACTACGATCCAACACATTTCCCGAGTGGAAAAGTGCCGATGAATCAACTGCTGAAAGATTTGCTGCTCGCTTACAAATATGGTGTGAAAACACTGTATTACCACAATACCCGTGATGGTGCGGAAGACATTCAGGATGACCTGGAAGAAGTCGTGGAATCTGCTGATTCCGATTGTGAAGGCGGCGCGTGTAAGATTTAATTTGAGGAAGTTATGGCCTATACCACTTTTTCACAAGTCAAAAACGATCAGTTACAGGAACCAATGTTTTTTGGTCAGCCAGTAAACGTAGCCCGTTATGACCAACAAAAGTATCCGATTTTCGAGAAATTGATCGAAAAACAGCTCTCTTTCTTCTGGCGCCCGGAAGAAGTCGATGTGTCTCGCGATCGCATTGATTACAATGCGCTGCCGGACCATGAAAAGCATATTTTTATCAGTAACTTAAAATATCAAACGCTGCTGGACTCTATTCAGGGCCGCAGCCCGAACGTGGCTTTTCTGCCCTTGATCTCCATCCCTGAGCTGGAAACCTGGGTTGAAACTTGGTCTTTTTCTGAAACGATTCATTCACGTTCTTACACTCACATCATCAGGAATATCGTTAACGATCCGGCGGTTGTGTTTGATGATATTGTCACCAACGAAGAGATTCTGAAACGGGCGAAAGATATTTCCGCTTATTACGATGATCTGATTGAGATGACTAATCACTACCAACTATTTGGTGAAGGAACACATCAGATTGCCGGTAAAACCATCACGGTAAGTCTGCGTGAACTGAAAAAGCAACTGTATCTGTGCCTGATGAGCGTTAACGCGCTGGAAGCGATCCGCTTCTACGTCAGCTTTGCCTGTTCATTTGCCTTTGCTGAACGCGAATTGATGGAAGGTAACGCGAAAATCATCAAATTGATCGCTCGCGACGAAGCACTACATCTGACCGGCACACAACATATGCTGAATCTGTTGCGCTCCGGTCAGGACGACCCGGAAATGGCAGAAATTGCCAAAGAGTGTGAACAACAGTGCTATGACCTGTTCGTTCAAGCGGCGGAACAAGAAAAAGAGTGGGCAGATTACCTGTTCAGCGAAGGTTCCATGATTGGCTTGAACAAAGATATTCTGTGTCAATATGTTGAGTACATTACTAACATCCGCATGCAGGCTGTCGGGCTGAAACTGCCATTTGAAACGCGTTCTAACCCGATTCCGTGGATTAACGCCTGGCTGGTGTCTGATAACGTTCAAGTCGCGCCGCAAGAAGTTGAAGTCAGCTCATATCTGGTTGGTCAGATTGATGCTGAAGTTAACCCTGACGACCTGAGTGATTTTGAACTCTGATGACAAGCTATAAAGTAACCCTGCATGGTATGCAGGGTTATCATATCTACAGCTCTCCCAAGCTACATAACAGTCTGCTAGAGGCACTGGAACAAGGTAGAGTTCAAGCTGAATACCAGTGCCGCGAAGGTTATTGCGGTTCCTGCCGTGTCAAATTGATAAAAGGCAAAGTCGGCTATCGACGCAAACCTCTGGCTTTTGTTAATGAAGGCGAGATCTTACCCTGCTGCTGTCATCCACTTAGTGATATTGAGATTGAGCTTTAGTAATTAAAATTGGTCTTCTTGGTGGGCAGATAATAGTGATTATTTGCTCATTATTACACGCACCAAGAACGTAAACCCATAAGTAATAACAACTATGTTATTAGCCCTTCCAAGGGTTAATAACAGTAAGCCCGGCAGCTTCAAAGGGTGATGTGTCACGGGTTGCAACAATCAGCCCATTCGCCTCTGCAATAGCCGCAATATACCCGTCAGCCTTCCCAATGGCTTTCCCCTCGCTCTTCGCTCGCGCCATAATATCGGCATAAGCTTCCGAAGCGGCCGCATCGAATGGCAAGATACGGCCGGTAAATAAAGGGACAACACTCCGCTCCAGGTTTCTATGCAGGGTATCTTTGCGCTTACCATTGGACAGCGCTGCAACCCCAAAGCGCAACTCAGCCAAGCTGATCGCGGACAGGTAAAGCGTCTCGACATTCTGTGCATCTATCCAGGCAACCACAGCGGGGTGGCCGCTGAGCCGCAGCGGCTCGGAAATCACGTTCATATCTAGCAGTATCATTCAAAACTCATCGGCTCGGCAGGTGTCTTATCACGCTCGATCTCAAGATCGACGCCCCCCGCCTCGCGGCCGATTTTTGCCAGCAAGGAACCCAGCTTGATGCGCCCCGCCGGTTGTACGGCGTTTTCCAGAATAAACCGGATTTCAGCCTCAGCACTACGACCGTGTGTGGCTGCGCGTACCCGCAAAGCACGATGCACTTCGTCCGGTACATTTCTGACAGTAATGGATGGCATAGATTCATTTCCTCATTTAGCATGCATTGCAAGCAATATATATTACTGCAATCATGACTGCAAGCATGTGGGATAGAGCGAGAGTTAATTGCATTCAATCAAAGTCCATTAGCAAAGAGTTGAAAAGAAATCAGCACGCAAAAGAATATTATTCGAATAACAGAGATTTAAGCGTTTTCTTGCCATTACTTTATGAAGCAAATCATAAAAAATAATACAATAGAAAAATGGATAAAACGGTTAATGTGGTAGGGTTTAAGCCCTGAAAAAGCTTAATTATCGGAAAAAACATAAAGGAGTATCTTTATATCATCAAGATATTTACTGACTGATTTATCCCCTTCATCTTTTAAGTTGCTACTTTGTTGGTTGCTTTCACTTGCCACCATGCTGTAATTTGAAATCTAATTGGGCATAGATGTGAACCCACATGTCACTTTGGTATAATAGATTATAAGAAATACGATGAAGATGATATTAACTCACTTGATTCAAAAGTAAGAAACATGTTATATAATCATATATTGGAACGAAAAAAATGGGATAAATCAGAATTTTACTATAATCTCCATCAAGATTTTATTAGGAAAGAATTTAATATAAACATATTGAGAAAATAAGATGCAAAAAACAATAAAATGGGGCATTATTGGTTGTGGTGATGTTACTGAAGTAAAAATCGGCCCTGCTTTTTATAAATTAGATAACTCTGAATTGGTTGCAGTAATGCGACGCAATGCTAATTTAGCCGAGGACTTTGCCAAGAGGCATAATGTGCCTAAATGGTATTCTGATGCTAATTCACTTATTAATGACAAAGACATTGATGCAGTATATATTGCAACACCACCCTCTACACATAAAGAATATACCATTTTAGCGGCTGAAGCTGGTAAAGCAATATATGTAGAAAAACCTATGGCATTAACATTTGAAGAATGTAATGAAATGATCGCTACCTGCCAGTCTCAAAATGTCCCTTTATTTGTAGCTTATTATAGGAGAGCATTGCCAAGATTCTTAAAGATCAAAGAATTAATTGAGTCAGGTGCTATAGGAACACCAAGAATTGTAAGTTGTATACTTTACAGAGAGATAGAGCAATGTTACCAAGATCCTCATCATTTACCTTGGGTCGTTAATCCAGAAATTTCCGGTGGTGGATTATTTGTTGATTTAGCATGCCATACTCTTGATATATTAGACTTTCTTTTAGGGAAGATTATTTCTGTCAAAGGACATGCAAATTCTCAAGGGAATGCTTATCCTGCGGAAGATTGCGTATCAATGTCATTTATGTTTGAAAATAATATTCAAGGTGTGGGTATCTGGAATTTTGCATCGAACTCTAGAGGAGATAATGTTGAAATAATTGGTACTAAAGGAAAAATATCTTTCTCCACATTTGGAAATTCGGCCATTTCATATTATGACGAAAATAGTAAATTACGCCAATTTAATATTGACAATCCAAAACATATAGAAATGCCATTAATTAATACTATCATTAATGAATTGCAAGGAAAGGGATTTTGCCCATCAACAGGAGAATCAGGCTCACGAACCAGTTGGGTAATAGACCAAGTATTAAAAGAGTATAGAATGAAGAATTATTGACAATATAAAAATGAATAAATCTGTTTTTATGGGGAAATAAAAAATAAACATATATGAGCTCATTAAAAATATCGGAAGTTAATAAATGACCTAAAAGCCTTTATTAACTTCTTTTTAATTAGTTTGAACGTTTTTCTATTTAGTTATAATTTCGTCTTCGATATTATTGGTAGGCTGTATAATTCATGAGAGGTATTTAGACTGGAAATGATAACAAATTTGCCTGTTACTTCTTGAATTTATTATCTGTAGTAACGAAAAAACCGTATATCCATCTAAGATAAAACCAGATTGACATATTCTAGCCAATAGAATTAAAGAAATTATTAATGTCTTCTTTCGATAACTCTTTTATTAGGATACTAATGATATTTTCATCATTATCCAGTCCCAACCATAAAGAATTATTACATTTAACCCAACTTGATAATTTACATTTCTCTTTTATCATCAACATAATAGCCTCCTGATAAACATCTACTTTAATCACATAATTAAATTCATCAATAAAACGATGGCTGAAATTATTACTTTCAATAAATTTCCACGGACTCATATCAACTATAGGAAAACCACATTTACTTTCATATGATTCAATAAGATAATCATCTGCATATTGAATAAAATCTGGATTAATTATAACCAAAGTAATCGCTGCTATTCTGCCATCGCTAGGTAAAATAGCAAACTCTAATAAACTTTTCTTATTATCACCAATTCTCCAATACAAAGGGGTTTCGTTTATATTATCAACCAATTGGATATTAATAGGTATATAATCATCAATACTTATGGTTACTTCCTGAATGTTTACTAATTTTAATATTTTTATCATGATTTATCCAACTCATGTTTCAATACCGGAAAAAACAAACCGCTTTTTTATCCTAAGATATAAATTTCCATTATAGCTATTTGATATAGATAATCACAGTTATCAGTACCGAATATAAATAGAATTTTATATCAATCATAATGGCCCCCTATCTACTCATGGCCCCGGCCAGATTAATTTCTCTTTTAAATTTTCAGGGATAATACTAACATTTTTATATATACTTCATTTTTTTTCATTTACATACCTCATTAATATCAAGCATCATTTTTTACTAGTAATGGTTTTACGCCTACCGGAGTATTCTTAGTTTGCGTCTACAAACCGTTTTATAAAAGTTTTTCTATATACAATAAGTCACCAGTTTTACGATATATTTCCTAGGCTGCTACCATACGATGATTTCCTTCCGCTATTTAATTCTTTTTTGCTTATGGCCGCTTGTAGGATTGCGTTTAATCCCTGAGCGGCAGCACTGGCTCTGGCATACCCCAACCTATAATCCACACGGTGTACCCTGATGAAAAGTCAGGCGCCAATTATGTTCATTAGAAAATACCCAAATTGATGACCTCAGTGCTGCATGACCACCATCCTGATTGTGAGTTCTGTAAAGTAAAATAACGCACATTTCTTCCACTATCGTCAGCCGGAAGTCAGAACTTACGATGCAATTAGTACTATTTTCAGCTATCAGGGCGTCAATCGTTTCACTGCGGCCGACTAAGTGACCTGAGCGAGTTATTTCGAGAAAATCAGGATGCAGGATTTTCTCAAGCCATGCTCTGTCATACCGCCGGACACCGTGAAGACTGCATTCCAGAGATGTTATTGTTTCAAGAAGCATATATATCCTCCTGCATGGATATAGAAACTCGGATTTACACCAAAAGGTGACATTTTAAATTTGGAATAACAAGGCATTTTTCTGGTGATTATGCTAACCGTCATGACGCATCAAAAGCACTAACCTAGTGTCAATGCTTTTAGAGCAAGGTTTGGTATTATCCGCTATTCCCATGGTATTCACCTCTTCTTGGATAATGCATCAAGAAGCGCCATACTTAATTGCTCGTCATTTGTATTTGGGGGCAATAAATAGTGGCCTCCCTGTAGATCAAAACTGAGCATTCGATAATCAGAAAAGATCTCAATGAGGTAAAAATCTCTATTAAATACGCATCCGGCATTTTTCCATCGTTTAAAAATCTCACTCATTATTTCACCTCCGTGATTTTACTCATTCAATAATTATTTAGATTCTTCTGAGATAATTAGCGGACACATAATAACTATTATGCGTCCATCTTAATTAACTCTATGAATCAAAGATCATGATCAATTTAGTACAAAAACAACTGTTCTTTTATCGTCAAACATAACTCCTACAACGTGAAAAAGCCAATCGTAATGCCGCACCAACTTCCTCAGGGGAACTGTCTGCCGGAATGATGACATAATCTGACTCGACAATACCTTGCCCTGTCCAAAGTTCAAGTTTCTCATGACCATAGGGTTTAATAGTTATGACACCATCTAACAAACGAATATTACAACTGTTCATCTTTTTGAATAATTGACGTTTTGAACGATAACCATAAGATCCCATCATCTCTGTGATCCAATTTTTATATTGTTTGTCATTTGCATCATGATCAAAATAATTCCCATACTCACCAAGTGGAATTATCCTACTTTTTGATAAAGCATCAAATACAGCATTTCCCAACTCTTGATCAGATACAACTGGCTGTAATAGGTGTTTACTTCCTAAGGGATCTACCCCTAATAAACCGTTGCCTGAATAGGTTTGTATTGAATAAAAATCACCATTAAATTTAGCTTCGGCATTCAACCCTTGGTCAGGATACTTATTCATTATTTCACCACTGTAATTTTAGCGGTAAAGCTCATTAAATAATGCTTTAAACCTTTTTGAAATAATTAGCGGACACATAATAGCTATTAT
>NZ_JAJAFY010000035.1:0-49448 GCF_025384885.1 Photorhabdus kleinii | reverse complement strand
AACCTTGCTGGAGGTTATAACTCAGGCGGTTATCCCATAACATGCCACTGATGCCGGTCTGTTGAGAGAGGTTACCCTGTGAGTCGCGTGAGGCGGTATAGCGGGCGTAAACGCCCCGTAACGCCGACGATGACCCAAAGAGACTCAGCGGGACCTGCATATTGAATGATACCTGACGGTTTTCCGGCCAGTGGCCTTCGCCCTTTATACGAGAAATGTTATAACTCAGGTTTGATGTGGCACACTAATTTTGGTCACCATTACAGAGGTGATATTCTTACCTCAATAAAAAATAGGTGACATTATGCAAAGACGTTTTAGTTCAGAATTCAAACTGGAATCCGCACTACTGGTGCTTGAACACAACTATTCTATCGCCGAGGCAGCCAGAGTCATGAATGTCAGTAAATCTGCCATGGGTAAGTGGGTTAATCAGTTAAGGGATGAGCGACTGGGACTCTCACCAAAGGCAACGCCAATCACACCGGAGCAGCTTGAAATCCGTGAATTAAAGAAAAAACTGCAACGCCTGGAAATGGAAAATGAAATCATAAAAAAGGCTACGGCACTCTTGATCTCGGACTCCCTGAACAATTTGCGTTAATTGAACGATTCAGAGTGCATTACCCCGTCGTTTTGCTTTGCCAACTCTTCGGCATACATCGCAGCAGTTATCAAGCCTGGCGAACCCGAAAAAAATCGCCAGACCCCGAACGTGTCCAACTAAAGAGCTTAATTCGCGAAGCTTTTCAGGAAAGCCACGGCTCTGCGGGAGCCCGGACTATGGCGTCGATGGTCACTGCGAAAGGCCGGCCATTAGGGCGTTGGCTGGCGGGCAAATTAATGGCTGAAATGGGGCTGGTCAGTCGCCAGCCATCACGGCATAAGTACCCGCGGGGAACACCAGAACACATTGATATTCCTAATCACCTTGGACGTCAATTTGCGGTCACCGAACCCAATCAGGTCTGGTGTGGCGACGTGACATTTGTGTGGACAGGGGAAGGCTGGGTTTATCTGACGGTGGTGATTGATCTGTTTGCCCGGAAACCTGTCGGCTGGGCAATGTCTTGCTCACCGGATTCAGCGTTAACCAAAAAGGCGCTCAAAATGGCTTATGAATCAAGAGGAAAACCACAGGGTGTTCTGTTTCATAGTGATCAGGGCAGTCATTATACCAGTAAAGCGTTCAGGAAATTATTGAGTCATTACCCGATCAAGCAAAGCCTGAGCTGTTGGGATAATGCGCCAATGGAGCGTTTCTTCAGGAGTCTGAAGAGCGAATGGCTCCCATTGACAGGGTATCGAAATGCGGAGGAAGCCACGCGCTCCATCATCAGTTATATAACGGGCTATTACAGCCAACTTCGTCCCCATTGGTATAACAATGGGTTGACACCGAATGAATCAGAAAATTTATTTTGGAAAAACTCTCAGGCGGTGACCAATTTTCGTTGACCACAACAAACTTCCCTGTCCAATTCGATTGCTATGATGCCCTTAGCACTTGATGGCGTTGATTATTTATAAACTACTTGGAATGTTACTGGGGCTATTACCTCTTGAGAAGCTGCTGCGCCTGACTTGGAAGCCAGAGCCACTTTAAATGCTGCCATGCCTTCGCCTTCGGTTAGTGCTTTTGCGAAATCAATTTCTTTAGTACCAGTGAGATTAATCTTCTCTCCGCTAGTAATGGCAGTACCATTGTGATACACAGCCACTCCTGCGGTAGCGGCAGAGTTGGCATTAAATATCTTCTTAGCTGTATCAATGGTCTGTCCAAAAACATTCATCTCAATTGCAGCACTAGGAGTGAATTTGTTGCTTGCTGTGTTTCCATATTGAGAGCCACACTTAACTAGTTTGACCTCTATATTTTTTGCTGATGTGGGGGCAGAAGGTTGTAGGGTTTTAACGTCTAATGATTTAACGTTTCCCATATCTAATTGGTAGGAACCGTTACTACCAGTAACATCACCTTCAACATTGAGTTCACAAGTCGCTTGGCCTATGGTAGCCATCACGTTTACCGTAGTACCACTTGAAGCATGTGCCATCCCCATGCTCAGGAGCACTGCGGCTAATACGCTGGTTTTTAAAATTTGTTTTTTCATTTCATCTCATCTATTCCTTATCTACATCTATTTACATACATTTTGCCTAAAACAACACCATGACAGGTTAAACAATCGGACCGCCAAGGCGGTGCGTTTACTAGTCATTCTAACTCTAAATGTTCGGTTTTATGTCCCGTATCAGAAACTGATGTCATTGAAAGCCACACCGTTACTTCGAGTAACGCTTTTCCTCGCGATTACACTTTCTTACCGTTGCGCAGAAACACGAATCTCCAGAATCGTAAAAGCATTACATCAATTATTCTTATTGATTTTCAGTGTTGAGGGGATTGGTTAAAACCTGATATCAGGTTCATTTTGAGCCATTATTTTCGATTCACTCTATATTGAAATTGACCGGCATTGCGTGGGCTTTGAAAGGTACCCGGAGTAGGCCGTTCTGTATTTGTCATACAATCTTCACAACAAACTATCGCGGTAAACCATGTGATGGCAGGATGATAGAACAGTGACCAAGTAACATATACTGTTTGAAGATATTCAGGTAAATGATGATTTTTTTCTTTTTCTATCAATAAATTAATGACAGTTTTCAAATTACCCTGAATCATATTCTGTCTATTTAGTGATAAAAAATTATTGTCATACGATAACTTTTAAAGTACTTTAGCGACAGTTTAGTTAAACATGTATATGGAATGACACAAGATGTGTGATAAACAGGAGTTTGTAACTAATCCCAGAATCAAGCTACTCAGCTTTCTGGCTATTATTATTGCTTCCATTATGGTAATTGGTGATATTGGGTTCCATATTGCGTCTTGGTCGTTATGGCATGATGCCACTCGCCAGGCTGTTCTTCAGGCGTATAGCGATCTTATGCCGGCATTGACTGCAAAAGGATTTAAGCAATCTTTATTAAGTCAGGTGCTTTATATCTCGTTGGATACGATACCTCGGATTATATCAACGTCATCTTATATATTAATTGGCATTCTGTTTTTCCGGTTTGCTAAAGGTGAAATATGGAGTAACCGTAATATTTCCGCTTCATTTATTATTGGTTTCCTGATGATTCTAGAGCAACTTCTCTACCCTGTGATTAATATGTTACAAGGAATGGCGTTATCTGTGGATTTAGTGAAAGGGCAACGGGTATTTAGTTTTTCGTTTGGAGTTAATTCAGAATCTCTGTTTATTATTATGTTTGGTGTATTCCTTTTGATATTTAGCTTAATTATGCGTGAATCTAAGAAGATAAGCGATGAGCAACGTTATTTTATCTGAGAATCATCATGAGTATTATAATAAGGTTGGATGTGATCTTAGCGAAAAGGAAAGTAAAGTCTAAAGAATTAGCTGCCATTATTGGTATTACTGAGCAAAATTTATCATTACTGAAAAATGGCAAAATAAAAGGTATCCGTATCGAGACGCTGGAAAAAATTTGTAGGCATTTGCAGTGTCAACCTGGAGATATATTGGAATATGTGGAAGATGGAGAGGATAGCCGTTAATATAACAAATAAAGTCATTGTATGTCTTTTGGTATCTTATAAGATAGAACTTTATATTCATTAGCCAGTTTTAAATACATGAAAATATTAATTATTTCATGTTTTTTATCTAGCCTGTTACTTTTCGGTGTTAATGGTTCACCAATAAAGCAGGTTTTTCCTAGCGATAAGAATATATATTTCTCTCTGGGGGGATATTGTTCTGATATTCCGTGGAATGCCAGAAAGATAAAATGCATATGTAGATATTATTTACTCGATCATAAGAAATGATCTCTCTTTTTATATGGTTTTTCATTTAAGTTAAATTTTTATAAAATATACAGTAATTTAAGGATATTAAGAATGAATAAATTTCTCATTGCTTTATTATCAATATTTGTAGTTACGGGATGTTCCATGCCACGGCTTACTGATAGCTATATTTCAACCTGTGGTTATTTTGAATGTAATGTCAAGGATATAGTTTCAGGCAGTGAAGTTAAAGTAGATAATATACATTCTATTCCTGATATTTACAGAGATATCTCAAACCAAGATAGACAAATTATACAGTCTGGTGGACAGCCATCTTTTGAAGATAAGAGTTACCGTATTGGGGGGACTTTTAAATTCTAATTTAATTTCTTTGGTTATTTCTTTATTTTTAATTAAGGTATTGTTATATGAATTTTATAAGAAAAATAGCTGTTATCCCTTTATTTACCTTATTTACTGTATTGGCGGGTTGTACATCATGGGAAAAACCAGGCGCAACTCAGTATGAAAGAGATAGGGATTATGCTGAATGTAAAGCATTGGGTTATTCTCAATTACCATCAGACTGGACCAGCGAAGTTGTTCATTCTTTCGAGACAAAACGTTTTTCCTGCAAAGATAAAGACAAGGACGAAGATAAATCCTGTAATCATTATATTACTGTGCCGAAAACTGAAGTTAAGCGTTGGGATAAAAATGAATCGTCAAGGCGTTGGATAATTTCATCCTGTATGTATAAAAAAGGGTGGCATGAAGAGACGCGCTATTGGTTTTAATATATACCCGTCATCTTTCAAGTTGCCTCTTTGTTGGCTGCACTCACTCACCCCGGTCACATCGTTATCTATGCTCCCGGGGATTCTCTCCCTTGCCGCCGCGATGCATCTTGAAATCTATAGGGTATAGTTCATTTTTTCCATCAGCAGGAGTTATGTGGAGCTGTTGCTGGTGGTTCCTCACATTTTGTCATTATTCCTTTCTAATCGTTGGTTTTAGCCTCTCGGTTTTATTGATTTGAGCTACATTTATAACTTGATGGTATACATTTGTATTTAAAATCAGCAGGTGATGATTTGGTAGCTATATCTTTTTAATAAAGGTTCAACTATTTTATTGCTGTAACGATTCAATATACCCATTTATATGTTTAAAAAAGGTTGGTTAAAATATTATCTTAGGATGTTTATTAACCTACTGGTTATCAGCTTTTACTAATTTTTAAAAAAAATTGTCAAAATTTGCAGGTTTTTATGATTTAGCAAAAGGTCTTTATAGACAGTTGATGAATACTTTGTTACTTTTATGGCCGGGTGGTTTAAATTGGTATTACCAATTGACTTCGGCAAAGACCGAAACAACAAACAAAATAGCCTCATGAGATAGGTTCTAACTGGCTTATAATAAATATGGCTTATAGTAAAATCCGCCAACCAAAACTATCAGATGTCATTGAGCAGCGTCTTGAGCATCTCATCCTTGAAGGATCTGTGCGTCCAGGGGAGAAGTTGCCGCCTGAACGTGAGTTGGCGAAACAGTTTGATGTGTCACGTCCTTCACTGCGCGAAGCCATTCAACGGTTAGAAGCTAAAGGTTTTCTTTTTCGCCGTCAGGGTGGGGGAACGTTTGTTCAGAGTAACCTCTGGCAAAGTTTCAGTGATCCGCTGGCACAATTACTGGCTGGTCACCCAGAATCTCAATTTGACCTCCTTGAAACCCGCCATGCTTTGGAAGGTGTTGCTGCCTATTACGCGGCACTGCGTGGAACTGACGAAGATTTTGAGCGTATTCGGCAATATCACCTTGTTATTCAACAAGCTCAGGAAAGTGGTGATGTCAATGCTGAATCCGAAGCTGTTTTGCAATATCAGCTTGTCGTTGCTGAAGCCGCGCATAATGTGGTTCTCCTTCATTTATTACGTTGTATGGCACCTATGCTGGAACAAAATATCCGGCAGAATTTTGAGTTTTTGTATACCCGCCGGGAAATGCTGACGGCTGTCAGCGATCATCGGGCGAAGATTTTTGAAGCAATAATGGCGAGGCAACCAGAGAAAGCCCGTGAGGCCTCCCATCGCCATTTAGCTTTTATCGAAGATGTCTTATTGGATCTCAGCCGCGAGCACACTCGCCGTGAGCGATCATTACGACGTCTTCAACAGCATCAGGAATAAAATTAGCTGTGTAGATCTTGAAGTTTGCTGCGTTTGCACAGCTAAGTTGAGTCCCTTTACTGAGGGCGCTAGCGGCAACAACAGTGAGGGCCTATCTTCCAGTCATGACCGGCTGAACGTCAAAGGGTATGACGGGAAGGTAGGCTCCAAAACAATCATTAGAAACAGATAACAGATAAGGAATACACCATGTCAGACATTTTGAAAAATGACGTGGATCCGATCGAAACTCGCGACTGGTTACAGGCGATCGAATCGGTCATCCGTGAAGAGGGTGTTGATCGTGCCCAGTTCTTGATTGATCAGGTACTGAACGAAGCACGTAAAGGTGGCGTGAATGTTGCAGCCGGTGCTGCTAACCGCGATTATATCAATACCATTGCTGTTGAGGATGAGCCTGCTTACCCTGGCAATCTGGATTTGGAGCGCCGTATTCGCTCTGCTATTCGTTGGAATGCTGTGATGACCGTGTTGCGGGCATCCAAAAAAGATCTGGAATTGGGTGGTCACATGGCTTCATTCCAGTCTTCAGCAACCATGTATGAAGTTTGTTTCAACCATTTCTTCCGTGCCCGTAATGAAAATGACGGCGGTGACTTGGTTTATTTCCAAGGCCACATCTCTCCAGGCGTCTACGCTCGTGCTTTCCTTGAAGGTCGTTTAACTGAAGAGCAGATGAATAATTTCCGTCAGGAAATTCATGGCAACGGTCTCTCTTCTTATCCGCATCCAAAATTGATGCCTGAATTCTGGCAGTTCCCAACCGTTTCAATGGGATTGGGGCCAATCGGTGCGATTTATCAGGCTAAATTCCTGAAATATCTGGAACACCGTGGTCTGAAAGATACCTCCAAGCAGACCGTTTATGCCTTCTTGGGCGACGGTGAAATGGATGAGCCAGAATCCAAAGGTGCGATTACTATCGCAACCCGCGAGAAACTGGATAATTTGGTATTTGTTATCAACTGTAACCTGCAACGTCTGGATGGTCCAGTTACGGGTAATGGCAAAATCGTTAATGAGCTGGAAGGCATTTTTGATGGCGCAGGTTGGCAGGTTATTAAAGTGCTTTGGGGAGATCGTTGGGATGAACTGTTGCGTAAAGATACCAGCGGTAAATTGATCCAACTGATGAACGAAACGCTGGACGGTGATTACCAGACGTTCAAATCCAAAGATGGCGCTTATGTGCGTCAGCATTTCTTTGGTCGTTACCCAGAGACCGCTGAATTAGTCAAAGATATGACCGATGACCAGATTTGGGCGTTGAACCGTGGTGGTCATGATCCTAAGAAAGTCTTTGCTGCTTTGAAAAAAGCGCAAGAAACTACCGGCAAACCAACGGTTATCTTGGCTCAGACTATCAAAGGTTACGGTATGGGTGATACGGCGGAAGGTAAAAATATTGCTCATCAGGTTAAGAAGATGAATATGGAAGGCGTTCGCCATTTCCGTGATCGTTTCAATGTCCCTGTTGCTGATGAGCAAATCGAAAACCTGCCATATGTGACTTTCGATAAAGATTCTGAAGAATACAAATACCTGCATGAGCGTCGTGCAGCGCTTGGTGGCTATTTGCCAAGCCGTCGTACTCATTTTGAAGAGAAACTGGAACTGCCAACGCTGGAAGATTTTGGTGCGTTGCTGGAAGAACAAAACAAAGAAATTTCTACTACTATTGCTTTCGTTCGTGCTTTGAACGTGATGTTGAAAAACAAGTCAATCAAAGATCGTCTGGTTCCAATCATTGCCGATGAAGCGCGTACTTTTGGTATGGAAGGTCTGTTCCGTCAAATCGGCATCTACAGCCCTAACGGCCAGCAATATACTCCGCAAGACCGTGAGCAGGTTGCTTACTATAAAGAAGACGCCAAAGGTCAGATTCTACAAGAAGGTATCAATGAACTGGGTGCCGGTTCATCATGGCTGGCGGCGGCAACGTCTTATAGCACCAATAACCTGCCAATGATTCCGTTCTACATCTACTACTCTATGTTCGGGTTCCAACGTATTGGCGACCTGTGCTGGGCAGCTGGCGACCAACAGGCTCGTGGCTTCCTGATTGGTGGTACTTCTGGTCGTACAACCCTGAATGGCGAAGGTCTGCAACACGAAGATGGTCACAGCCATATTCAGTCTCTGACTATCCCTAACTGCATCTCTTATGATCCGGCATTTGCTTATGAAGTTGCTGTGATTATGCATGATGGTTTGGAGCGTATGTATGGTGAGAAACAAGAGAATATTTACTACTACATCACCACGTTGAACGAAAACTACCACATGCCGGCGATGCCACAAGGCGCGGAAGAAGGTATCCGTAAAGGTATCTACAAGCTGGAAAGCTTGGAAGGTAGTAAAGGTAAAGTTCAGCTATTAGGTTCAGGTTCTATTCTGCGTCATGTGCGTGAAGCAGCGCAGATTCTGGCTAACGATTATGGTGTGGGTTCTGATGTGTACAGCGTGACTTCATTCACTGAACTGGCTCGTGATGGTCAGGATTGTGAACGTTGGAACATGTTGCATCCAACAGAAACGCCACGTGTACCTTATGTTGCTCAGATCATGAATGAAGCACCGGCAGTGGCTTCTACTGATTATATGAAGTTGTTCGCAGAACAAATTCGTAACTTCATCCCTGCAAGCGAATTCCGCGTATTGGGTACTGACGGTTTCGGTCGTTCCGATAGCCGTGAAAACCTGCGTCATCATTTTGAAGTTGATGCTTCTTACGTGGTGGTTGCTGCTTTGGGTGAATTGGCTAAGCGCGGCGAAATCGATGTGAGTGTTGTGGAAGAAGCAATCAAGAAATACAACATTAACCCAGAAAAAGTTAACCCGCGTCTGGCATAAGAGGTAAAGAATCAATGGCTATCGAAATTAAGGTACCGGATATCGGTGCGGATGAAGTTGAAGTCACCGAAATCATGGTGAAAGTTGGCGATACAGTGGAAGTTGAACAATCGCTGATCACCGTGGAAGGTGATAAGGCTTCTATGGAAGTTCCATCCCCTCAGACGGGTGTCGTTAAAGAGATCATCATTGCGGTTGGCGATAAAGTTGAAACCGACAAACTGATTATGATTTTTGATTCTGCGGAAGGTGCTGTAGAAGCTGCGCCAGCGGAAGAGCCGGCAGCGATAACATTGTCTTCGCGTATGGCAGAGGCAGAACCAGTAGCTTCTGCGGCTATGAATGTTCATGTACCGGATATCGGTGGTGATGAAGTCGAAGTTACCGAAGTGATGGTGAAAGTTGGCGATGCGGTGGAAGCTGAACAATCGCTGATCACCGTAGAAGGTGATAAAGCCTCTATGGAAGTCCCCGCGCCATTCGCAGGTATCGTTAAAGAAATTCAAATCAAGGTCGGTGATAAAGTGAAAACCGATTCTATGATTATGGTATTTGAAGTTGCGGGTGCAGCGCCTGCTGCTCCGGCTGCCTCTGCGCCAGCGCCAGCGGCTGAACCAGAGAAAGCGGCAGCACCGGTTATTGCTAGCAGAAGCTTCGCAGAAGAAGACAAAAATGATTTCGCTGAAAATAGTGCTTATGTTCATGCAACGCCGGTGATCCGTCGTCTGGCGCGTGAATTCGGCGTTAACCTGGCTAAAGTGAAAGGTACAGGGCGTAAAGGCCGTGTTCTGCGTGAAGATGTTCAGGCTTACGTGAAAGACGCGGTTAAACGTGCAGAGTCTACTCCTGCATCAGCCGGTGGTGGTCTGCCGGGTATGTTGCCTTGGCCGAAAGTGGATTTCAGTAAATTTGGTGAAATTGAAGAAGTTGAACTGGGTCGTATTCAGAAAATCTCTGGTGCTAACCTGAGCCGTAACTGGGTGATGATCCCACATGTTACACAGTTCGACGAAACGGATATTACTGAAGTTGAAAACTTCCGTAAGCAGCAGAATCAGGAAGCTGAGAAGAAACAGCTTGGTGTGAAGATCACGCCATTGGTATTCATCATGAAAGCGGTAGCAAAAGCGCTGGAAGAGATGCCGCGCTTTAACAGCTCTATCTCGGAAGATGGTCAGAAACTGACGCTGAAAAAATACATCAACATTGGTGTGGCAGTGGATACACCTAATGGTCTGGTGGTTCCAGTGTTCCGTGATGTTAATAATAAGGGCATCATCGAATTGTCCCGCGAGCTGACTGAGATGTCTAAGAAAGCGCGTGCAGGCAAACTGACTGCATCTGATATGCAGGGGGGATGCTTCACTATTTCAAGCCTGGGTGGTATCGGTGGCACAGCATTTACGCCAATCGTTAATGCACCAGAAGTGGCTATCCTGGGCGTATCCCGCTCATCAATGAAGCCGGTATGGAATGGTAAAGAGTTTGTTCCACGCCTGATGCTACCTCTGTCACTCTCTTTCGATCACCGTGTGATCGATGGTGCTGATGGTGCGCGTTTCATCACATTTATTAATCATGCGATGAGCGATATCCGCCGTCTGGTGATGTAATCTCAAAGGCCGGCCATGTGCCGGCCTGATTGTTATTGCGGTGACAGAGAGACAGCTTACATCTGGTGAGTTTGTTGCGAGTTCTGTCACGTTAACGCACTTTTCAGGTTATTAACAATTCTGTAAACTGCTCGCGGTGTGTAGGTCCCGGTGGAATATATCGTTTTTGGCGCCTGACCCGCCGGACAAACAATTAAGAGGTCATGATGAGTACTGAAATTAAAGCCCAAGTAGTGGTACTTGGGGCAGGTCCAGCAGGGTATTCTGCTGCTTTTCGTTGCGCGGATTTAGGTTTGGAAACCGTTCTGGTGGAACGTTACTCTACCTTAGGTGGTGTTTGTCTTAACGTTGGTTGTATCCCTTCCAAGGCATTGCTGCATGTAGCAAAAGTTATTGAGGAAGCTAAAGCGCTGGCAGATCATGGCATCGTTTTTGGTGAACCCAAAACTGACATCGAAAAAGTCCGTGTTTGGAAAGAAAAAGTTATTAATCAGCTAACCGGTGGTTTGGCTGGTATGGCTAAAGGCCGTAAAGTTAAAGTGGTTAATGGTGTTGGTAAATTTACAGGGGCGAACACGCTGGTTGTTGAAGGTGAAGGTGGCGCAACAACGATTAATTTTGATAACGCCATTATTGCAGCGGGTTCCCGTCCTATCCAATTGCCATTTATTCCTCATGATGACCCGCGCGTTTGGGATTCTACCGATGCTTTGGCGCTGACAACCGTTCCTGGCCGCTTGTTGGTCATGGGCGGTGGTATTATCGGTCTGGAAATGGGAACCGTTTACCACGCTCTGGGTTCTCAGATTGATGTTGTTGAAATGTTGGATCAGGTTATTCCTGCGGCTGATAAAGATGTGGTGAAAGTCTTTACCAAACGTATCAGCAAACAATTCAATCTGATGCTGGAAACCAAAGTTACCGTAGTAGAAGCCAAAGAAGATGGTATCTACGTCACGATGGAAGGCAAAAACGCACCGACAGAACCACAGCGTTATGACGCGGTTCTGGTTGCTATCGGTCGTGTACCTAACGGTAAAATGCTGGATGCAGGTAAAGCTGGTGTTGACGTTGACGACCGCGGCTTTATCCACGTTGATAAGCAAATGCGCACCAATGTACCGCACATCTTTGCTATTGGTGACATCGTTGGTCAGCCTATGTTGGCGCATAAAGGTGTTCATGAAGGTCACGTTGCGGCGGAAGTTATTTCTGGTAAGAAACACTACTTTGATCCAAAAGTGATTCCATCCATTGCTTACACTGAACCCGAAGTTGCATGGGTTGGCCTGACTGAGAAAGAAGCGAAAGAGAAAGGCATTAGCTATGAAACGGCTACTTTCCCGTGGGCAGCTTCTGGCCGCGCAATTGCTTCTGATTGTGCTGACGGTATGACCAAACTGATTTTCGATAAAGAAAGTAATCGTATTATCGGTGGTGCTATTGTGGGTACTAACGGTGGTGAATTGTTGGGTGAAATCGGTCTGGCAATTGAAATGGGTTGTGATGCGGAAGATATCGCATTGACCATCCATGCTCACCCAACATTGCATGAATCGGTAGGTCTGGCTGCTGAAGTCTTTGAAGGCAGTATTACTGATTTGCCGAATGCGAAGGCAAAGAAAAAGAAGTAATTTCTTAAATCGATTAATGTATTAATGTAATTCACCGAAGCGGCTTTCATTTATTGAAAGCCGTTTTTTTATCTGGTATGACCTGTTTGGGAAAGTACAGTATAAAAAGTATGGCTTTTGTAGGTGCTATTGGCAAAAATCAGCGGAATAATCTGTTTTAATAGCTTTGTCTGCTGTTAATTCAGAATATTACTATCAGTTAATGTTACTTTTATGTGAACGAATTAACATCGCATTCAAATTTTGGTATGCTGAGCGCCCGAAGCTGGGCATAACTTGATTTGTACTTGTTAAGTTATGTCGGCAATCCTCTGACCTGGCACCCGGAACCATAACTAACAACCTGTCCCAGGAGGGGCTATTTGTTGCGAAAACACATATTGTTGCGCAAAGACGATAGTCTGGTGAGGCAGGTTCTAAGGCGGGTGCAGAGCCGGGTAGATAAAATGACAATGAGAGCGAGGAGAAAGTCGTGCTAGAAGAATACCGCAAGCACGTAGCCGAGCGTGCAGCCCAAGGTGTTGTCCCTAAACCATTGGACGCGACACAAGCGGCGGCGCTGGTTGAGTTACTGAAGAGCCCACCAAAAGGTGAAGAAGATTTCCTGTTAGATCTGCTGATTAACCGTATTCCCCCTGGCGTTGATGAAGCGGCCTATGTAAAAGCCGGTTTTCTTGCCGCCATTGCGAAAGATGAAACCATTTCACCGCTAATCGCGCCAGAAAAGGCGGTTGAACTGCTTGGAACGATGCAAGGTGGTTATAATATTCATCCTTTGATTGATGCTCTGGATAATGAAAAACTGGCTCCAATTGCAGCTAAAGCGCTCTCTCATACTTTGTTGATGTTTGACAACTTCTATGATGTAGAAGAAAAAGCAAGAGCAGGTAATCCACAAGCCAAACAAATTATGCAATCTTGGGCTGATGCGCAGTGGTATCTGGAACGCCCTGAATTGGCAGAAAAAATTACAGTCACAGTATTTAAAGTGACGGGTGAAACAAACACTGACGACTTATCTCCTGCGCAGGATGCATGGTCACGCCCTGATATTCCTCTGCATGCTCTGGCTATGTTGAAAAATGCCCGCGAAGGGATTGTCCCGGATCAAGCTGGTGTTATTGGCCCAATCAAACAGATTGAAGAGCTGAATAAGAAAGGCTATCCGCTGGCTTATGTCGGTGATGTGGTTGGTACAGGTTCTTCCCGCAAATCAGCCACTAACTCAGTGTTATGGTTTATGGGCGATGATATTCCATTTGTGCCAAACAAACGTGGTGGTGGTGTTGTTCTGGGCGGTAAAATTGCACCAATCTTCTTCAATACGATGGAAGATGCCGGTGCGCTGCCAATTGAGCTGGATGTGAACAAATTAAATATGGGGGAGGTAATTGATATCTACCCATATAAAGGGGAAGTACGTCACCACGAAACCAATGAGTTACTGGCTGAATTTGAACTGAAAACAGATGTATTGTTGGATGAAGTGCGTGCGGGTGGCCGTATTCCACTGATTATCGGCCGTGGTTTGACCAGTAAGGCACGTGAATCTCTTGGTTTACCACCCAGTGATGTCTTCCGTCAGGCGAAAGCGGTTGAAGAAAGTAGTCGCGGTTTCTCCCTGGCTCAGAAAATGGTCGGTCGGGCATGTGGCACGGTGGGTATTCGCCCTGGTGAATACTGTGAACCTAAAATGACCTCTGTTGGTTCTCAGGATACAACTGGCCCCATGACCCGTGACGAACTGAAAGATCTGGCGTGTTTGGGTTTCTCTGCGGATCTGGTAATGCAGTCATTCTGCCATACGGCGGCTTATCCTAAGCCAGTTGACGTCACCACTCACCATACCTTGCCTGACTTCATCATGAATCGTGGTGGGGTTTCTCTGCGTCCGGGTGATGGCATTATTCACTCATGGCTGAACCGTATGCTGTTGCCTGATACCGTTGGTACGGGCGGTGATTCTCATACGCGTTTCCCGATTGGTATTTCCTTCCCGGCTGGTTCTGGTCTGGTAGCGTTTGCTGCTGCGACGGGGGTGATGCCTTTGGATATGCCAGAATCTGTGCTGGTTCGTTTTAAAGGGCAGATGCAGCCCGGTATTACTTTGCGTGATTTGGTTCATGCGATTCCTTACTATGCGATTCAGCAAGGCCTTCTGACGGTTGAAAAGAAAGGTAAGAAAAACATCTTCTCTGGCCGTATCCTCGAAATTGAAGGTTTGCCAGATCTGAAAGTCGAGCAGGCATTTGAGTTGGCGGATGCTTCTGCGGAGCGCTCTGCGGCGGGTTGTACCATTAAATTGGATAAAGCACCGATTATTGAATATCTGCAATCCAATATTGTACTGCTGAAATGGATGATTGCTGAAGGTTATGGTGATCGCCGTACTTTAGAACGTCGTGTAACAGGCATGGAGAATTGGCTGAAAGATCCTCAATTGTTGGAAGCTGATGCTGATGCAGAATATGCCGCAGTTATCGAAATCGATCTGGCTGAAATTAAAGAGCCTATTCTATGCGCGCCGAATGATCCAGATGATGCCCGTTTACTGTCTGATGTGGCTAACAGTAAGATCGATGAGGTTTTTATCGGTTCTTGTATGACTAACATTGGTCATTTCCGTGCAGCCGGTAAGTTATTGGATCAACATAAAGGTCAATTACCGACTCGTTTATGGGTTGCTCCGCCAACGAAAATGGATGCGGCTCAACTCACAGAGGAAGGTTATTACAGCATCTTTGGCAAGAGTGGAGCACGGGTTGAAATTCCTGGTTGTTCCTTGTGCATGGGTAACCAAGCACGCGTTGCTGACGGTGTAACTGTGGTCTCCACTTCGACTCGTAACTTCCCAAATCGTTTGGGGACGGGTGCGAATGTTTACCTGGCATCGGCTGAACTGGCGGCTGTAGCTTCTCTGTTGGGACGTCTGCCTACGCCAGAAGAGTATCAGCAATTTATGGCTAAAGTTGATGAGACTGCGGAAGATACTTACCGTTATCTCAATTTTGATCAACTGAACCAATACACTGAAAAAGCGGATGATGTGATTTTCCAAACTGCGGTGTAATTCCGATATATACCCAATGGATTTCAAGATGCTTCGCGACGGCAAGGGAGTGAATCCCCGGGAGCATAGGTAACGATGTGACCGGGGTGAGCGAGTGCAGCCAACAAAGAGGCAACTTGAAAGATAACGGGTATATTGCAATATGAACGAATGGGAGGTAAAAACCTCCCATATTAGATTGCTGGCTTTTAGTGTTTCGACTATCACTGTTGAGTTTTTATCAATGATAAAACAAGTGTTAGTTAAGAAAAGTCGTTTTTTTCCTGTTAGTGTGGTTTTAAAATCTGGAGAAAAGGCAAACGTATAATGAAAAAAAAGATAAAAACTTTAATCATTAAAGGTAAAAAGTAATGATTAAGAATTTTTTAAAGTGAGTGAAAATTTCGATGTTATAACTGACATTAAAAGATAAAACATTAGGAAAAACGGATTTTAAATTGGTTAATAAGGTGACAAAATAACGCTGTTAACCGTATTAAAAAATTAGTAGTAAAAAAACGGTTAGTGGCATTAAAAACTATTAAAAAATGGATTTTGGTTTTAATAATATTAACAGAGCTGTTACTCTTTCTGGTTTTAAACCTAAGAAAATCAAAATAGAAGAAACCTAATTATCGCTATAAAAACCCCCAACCACATGATTTTAAATAAAATTATTAGCAAATAAGCAAGGTTAAAAAGTTTTTATATAGTATTTAATTATTGGTTAAATATTTGGATTTTTCACGATAATTCATATATACCCAATGGATTTCAAGATGCATCGCGACGGCAAGGGAGAGAATCCCCGGGAGCATAGCAAACTATGTGACCGGGGTGAGCGAGTGCAGCCAACAAAGAGGCAACTTGAAAGATGACGGGTATAAACATATTTCTACCGATAATCGGCGTGTCTAATTATTCTCAGGTGCGCCGATAATATTCGTTATGTTGAATATTGGTTAATAGATGATTATTCCCCAGAAATGAAAATTACACTTCATAATCAAATACGATGATATCGTTGACATAATCTATAAGGAGATCTTTTAATTCGTCATGCGCTGAGTGAGACAAATAGTTTTAAATAGCTTTATGATCATCAAATGTCATAGTGATAGCATATGTAAAACCTTTATTTTTGTTTTCATTATTTCCCAATTCGATAGAAGAAATACCATTGATTTTATGCTGCATGGAAATAGCGGTATCTCTTATCGTCGTTAATTGTTGTTGTTTTATCTCGGATGTGAATTTTAGCAAAAGAATATGGCGTATCATAATGGTTCCTGAAAGGTGTCTTTGTTTTTGCTGACAAAATAGAAAATAAATTGTTCTATTGCAAGATCCTTGAATATATCTCATCAATTAGTGGATGTATGTTCGATTTTGCTGTTTTTGTTTCTCTGAGATACTATTAATTATAGTGTATTTGTCTATATTTGCACTGAGGCTGAACTCTCCTCCGATGAAAGCCGTAGCGGACACAAACCTCAAGAATAACTTGGGGGTGTATATTTCGGTTATCTAGGTGAAAACTATACCGTTGTGTCAGCATAGAGGCTTTAATCTCCCACTTATTGGCAGTTTGTGGGCTGATTCTGGGGCGGAATTGCTAGGAAATATTAAAATGGAAAGAACGCACCGGAGGTAATGATGGAATACGAATTTTTGCTGGATGTCACTGGACTGGTGACTAGCCGGTTCTCAATGGATCACGAAGCTATTGGTCAGTGGCTGAATGAAGAAGTTAAAGGTGATTTGGCGGTGATAGATAAGATTGCCTCAGCGTTGGCCGAAATTAAAGGTAGTGAACGTCAATGGCAACTTGTAGGTCATGAATATACGCTGTTAATGGATGACGAAGAAGTTATGGTTCGCGCCAATCAGCTTGAGTTTGAAACTGATTCGATGGAGGAGGGCATGAGTTATTACGATAATGAGAGCCTGGCTTTTTGCGGTACCAAGGATTTTATTGATATGTTGGCCGATTATCGGGATTTTATTTTACAAAAGTACGATTGGTAAGAAGCTGTATATAGACAGAAATAATTCTCTGGCACGATAGGCTTTTTCTTACTGTTAATGGTTGCTATGAAGGATAATCATCGAGTAATTTTACTCAATGATAGTTTAAGTAGCTAAAGAATCAAGGTGGTTTTAATGGAAGATATCAATCTGTCTGGTGGCATTAATGAAGCTACAAGCTGGCTCATTAATCATCAGGATTTAATCATTCAATATCTGGTCAATACTGTTGCTGCTATTCTCATTCTTGTTCTGGGATTAATGGCGGCGAAACTCATTAGTAAGGGCGTGAAAAGAGTTATGTCATTGCGTGGCATTGATGTAACGGTATCGGATTTCCTGGCTGCTGTTGTTCGTTATTTGATTATTGCGTTCACTATTATTGCAGTTTTGGGCAAATTAGGTGTTCAGACGGCTTCCGTCATTGCGGTTATCGGTGCTGCTGGTTTAGCTGTTGGTTTAGCTTTACAGGGTTCTTTGTCCAACTTTGCCGCAGGGGTATTGCTGGTGGCTTTTCGTCCAATCCGTGCGGGTGAATATGTTATTCTCGGCGCGGTTGAAGGCACTGTTGTTCAGGTGCAGATTTTTTCTACTACATTGCGTACAGCAGATGACAGAATTATTGTGATCCCGAATGGGAAAATTATTGCAGATAATGTTATTAATACCAGCCGTGAACCGAATCGTCGAACTCAGATCATGGTCGGTGTTGCGTATAATGCGGATATTGACGAAGTTAAAAAAGTATTAGGTGATGTTATTGCCGCAGACAATCGTATTCAGCATGATAAAGGCGTGACGATTCGTTTGCATGAAATGGCACCTTCTTCACTGAATTTTATTGTGCGTGTATGGACCACCAATGGTGATGCTTGGGAGGTTTATTGGGATTTGATGGAGAACTTTAAACGCACATTGGATAAACACAATATCAGTATTCCTTATCCACAAATGGATGTTTATTTGCATCAGAATCAAGCTATGGCGCGGAATAAAATGAGTGATTAATCAGAGGGATTGGATAATAACCTTCTGATTATGTGAATAAACCGTAAATTTTTACCAGTAAATCAGCGCCGCGCTGTCAATAGCGCGGGCGCTCTATTCCCCAAGTCTACTTTATTGACATAAGGTATTAAAGTTGTTTTTAATAAAATCATCGTTGATATCTTCTGTCAGTGCTATTTTCTTGTTATCTGATAAGCAAAGGACAGCGGATGAAACATCTGAAGTATGGAAATTAATATCAGCAGTGACTATCCCATCACCTTTTTCACCCTGTATTTTAAGAATGAAACGTTCACAGCCTTTTTTACATAAGAAAGGCTGATAATTACTGAGATCTACATCTGTAATATTGGCTGTACCAATATAGTATTCAATTATTTCATAGTGGTTTAATGTCTCTTCAACATCATTTCGAAGCAAATAGTAGTTTCTGACAGTAAGAGCAGCAATAATAATGATGACTAGTAGCATGAAACCCATAATTTTTTTCAAAATAACCCCTTCCTCTTATTTTTCATAGAATTGATAGATTCATTAATACTTTTAGTGTGTATTAGCTTGATTTTCTTTGAATTAATCAAATAATTTTCCTGTAAAAATCTGCTTTTTGGTTGGTTATTAAAATTTCTTATGATCGATTAGAAGCATTTATTTCCTCTAATGAGCTATTCTTCTTAATATTCTGAACATTGAAATAGCAAAGTGAATAATTATTGAGGAATTTTTTTATGTTATCGACATTTGTGCAGGGTTTTTTTCTTAGCGCAGCAATGATTTTGCCTCTTGGCCCACAAAATGCCTTTGTTATGCAGCAAGGCAGTAGGAGACAATTTCATCTAATGAGTGCAACTTTGTGCGCGATCAGTGATGGTTTTTTGATTGGTGTCGGTGTATTTGGTGGTAGTGCATTACTTAGTCAGTCAACTTTACTCTTACAATTCGTCACCTGGGGAGGTGTTGCTTTTTTATTTTGGTATGGATGGGGGGCCTTACGTGTGGTTTTGTTTGCTAATGTTGAACTGGCACAGGTAAATAATTCAGTAAAAAACCGTTGGCGGGTAATTGCGATCATCTTTGCGGTCACTTGGTTAAATCCGCATGTTTATTTAGATACCATTGTTGTTCTGGGTAGTATTGGTGGTCAGTTATCTTCAGAACTCAGACCTTGGTTTACTTTTGGGGCGGCAACTGCTTCTGTTAGTTGGTTTTTCTCTCTGTCATTACTAGCTGCATGGTTTTCCCCTGTGCTAAGTAAGCCGCTTTCTCAACGGATTATTAATGGGTTTATTTGTATCATAATGTGGTATATCGCATGGCAACTTGCTAAGCAGGGATTGCTAATTTCTGATTAAGCTGAACACTTCTTTGCATACAGTCTCTGTGTTAGTGTTTCATTTATCCCATGTATATTTCGGTTTTTCCGTGGGATGAACATTTTCTGTAACAGGTTTTCTTCGGAGGTTGTGTGAAATTGAAATCATTAGGGTTGGCCGCCATGTTAAGTGCCGGGGTGCCACTTGCTGCACAGGCTGCTGATTTACCCGGAGTCCCTCATGTTATTACTTCTGGTAATGCGGTAGTGAAAGCAGAACCGGATATAGCAACATTGATGATTAACGTCAATATTTCTGCTAAAGATGCTTCTGGGGCTAAAAAGCAGGTTGATGAGCTGGTTGCTAAATATTTTGATTTTCTGAAAAATCACGGTATTGAAAAGAAAGATATTGATGCAGCGAATTTGCGTACTCAGCCTGATTATGAGTACGATAATGTGTCTGGCAAATCGGTGCTGAAAGGCTATCGTGCGATCCGTTCAGTGGAGGTGAAGGTCCGTAAGTTAGATCAACTTAATGATCTGCTAGATGGTGCATTAAAAGCGGGTTTGAACGAAATCGTATCTGTTCAGTTTGGTGTGGACAATCCGCAAAAATATCGTGATGAAGCCCGCCAGAAAGCGATTGAGAATGCAATTGAACAAGCTGATGCACTGGCGAAAGGCTTTAGTAGCAAAGTTGGTTCGATATACAGTATCAATTACCGAGCACCAGAGGCGATTGATCACATGAAGTATCGCAATACTGATGTGATGATGTCGGGAGGTGCTGCTGCTGGAGTGGGTGAAACTTACCAGCAGGATAGCATCAATTTCAGTGATCAGGTTGATGTGGTTTTTGAGCTAAGACCTTAATTAATGTCATCTTGTCTTAACATCTGACGCCCAAGTTTCAACAGGGCGTCAGTCACTTTTTTCATGGTCCTGCTTTCCGGTGCAAAACGATGCCAATAGAGCATCCGGCGTTGACATAAACCCGGTGTCAGGTCGATCAGTTCACCATTTTTCAATTCTTGATCAATCTGTAAATGTGGGATCATACAACAAGTGGAACCCTGTTTTGCCAGTTGTACAAAGGCTTCAGATGAATTGACGATATGACATGGAACGCTGCCCGGTGACAACTCGAAGTTCTGTTGTAAAAATACCTGATGCATATCATCCAGATGGTCGAATGCAACCGCTGGGGCTTTTAGTAACGCTGAACGGGTAACCCCATTTGGGAAATAGCGGGTAGCAAATTCTGGTGAGGCGACAAACAGATAATCCAGTGCGCCTAGTTTATCAATCAGACAACTGGGTAAAGGTTGTGGTTGAATACTGACTGCGCCAACGACTTCACCTCTCCTTAACTGTTCTTGAGTCCGAGTTTCATCTTCAACTTGAATATTGAGTCGGATAGGTAAATCAGCGAGTACCGGGTGTAGAGCCGGTAATAGCCAGGTTGCTAAGCTGTCAGCGTTGACTGCTAATGAAAGCAGCAATGGGGTATCGGTCCCCTGTTCATCGCCTAGCCATTGTTCTTCCAACAACTCTACCTGATGTAATAGTGCCAGTAGTTTTTGTCCTTGTTCGGTGGGGCGCGGAGGAACGGTGCGCACTAATAGAGGCTGACCAAACAGATTTTCCAACTGTTTGATACGTTGAGAAACCGCGGATTGAGTGATACAGAGTTTCTGAGCAGCACGCTCGAAGCCGCGTTCTCGGATCACCGCATCCAGAGCTTGTAGTGTTCGGTAGTCAGGGCGTTTCATTATAGAAAGATTCTCCATTTATTTTTCTGAATATCACTATGCCATATTTTTCTGATGTATGAGGCAATTTGTCTGGTGGGCCGTAAAATCCTACCTTTCAGAAATTACGCATGTTATACCCAATTTGGATAAATTTTTGTTGGTTGGTCACCTTTGGGAAGGGGGTTCCATTTTTGAAGGTTGAGTGTGTTGACGTGGTTGAATAGGCGATATGCTCAGGAGAAAGCACTGGGTGAAGCTGTTTTTGATAGCTTGATGATGAATTTTTGATCTGGCTAAAGATTGTTTGCATGTTTCACTTAAGTGTAGTCTTTCAATAAAATTGTTAAACAATTGTCATTTTGGCTATTTAATAACAATGTAAGTAAGGTTGCTTTTTATGCTGTCACTGAAACATGTTGCACAATTAACATATAATACTTTGCAGTTATACATGGATCAGAGAGGAATAGATTTGGCGGTTGGTCCTATCTCTGACAGCGATGCAAACACGCTAACAAAAGCGTATGGTGAGCTTAACTGGGAATATTATATTACAGAGGTCGGTAATCGACATGATTGCTTCAGCTTATGTATAAAATTTGTCATATCAAGGGAAAATCTCCAAATTGAATCTGCTCCGGCTGGAGTCGCTTTATCCACATATGATTTGAACGATAAGAGTTTTAACATCCATGTATTGGAAAATTTTGTGAAGGATATAGAAAATCATCCGTTGCATAGAAAGATGCTTTTGTATACTCTGTATGCAACATTGATTTTCATGAATGTGGTTGATGGTGAAGACGTCAGGATTCATGAACCCGTTAAGGATAAAATAGCTTACTATCGTTCGTTTGGTTTTGAGCTAGAACGTTGTGGATATGTAATGTCATGTGATATTAAGACATTAACGGCAAAGTTGAAGAGTCGGTCTAAGGAGTTAGTTCTTTGACCTCTCGGCATTTATATGCATGTTATAGTATTCTGGTAGACCAGGTGGGATAGTTATTTTGTTCATTTAGATTTGTTGAAGGTGAAATCTTACTAAATTTGTTGCTATGGCCATAACAGAGAGATTTTGTCGGGAATTTTTTGTCCTGTATGACTAAATCAGTTCAGTAATGTGAAGTCGTTTTAGAGGTGTTGCTATGAGAACACAAAAAGAACCGATGTTCGATACCATTCAAACTTATAAAAAAGCTGGAGAGACCTTAGATTTTCTCATGAAAGTAGGTCCGGTTTTGGAAGATCATGCACAGGCACCAAGCCAAGAAAAGCAAGGTCGTCGTCGTAACAAAGAGGCTGCATAGACATCACTCTTTATTGTAGCCCGCTAGTATGGCGGGTTTTTCACATCATTCACTCTTAATTTTTCATGATTCATTTCACTCAACTTAATTGCGGTTTCTTTGTTGCTATCAAGGTTTATACTAGTCGACAGGCTTTCCTTGTAACTGATATAGGCAATGAATTGATATGACTCAGGACGAACTAAAAAAAGCAGTAGGTTGGGCAGCACTCGAATTTGTTACACCAGGAACAGTTGTGGGTGTGGGGACAGGTTCAACGGCTTCACACTTTATTGATGCCCTTGGTTCCATTAAAGATCAGATTGAAGGGGCAGTATCCAGCTCTGAGGCTTCTACTGAGAAGTTAAAAAGTTTGGGAATTCCTGTATTCGATTGTAATGAAGTGGATTCCCTTGATATCTACGTTGATGGTGCGGATGAAATCAATGGCAATATGCAGATGATTAAAGGCGGTGGTGCTGCATTGACACGTGAAAAAATCATTGCTGCAATAGCAAAAAAATTCGTTTGTATTGTTGATGCCTCTAAAAAAGTTGATGTATTGGGTAAATTCCCTCTGCCGGTTGAAGTGATTCCAATGGCTCGGACTTATGTTGCTCGTGAGTTGGTTAAATTGGGAGGAGTACCAAAATATCGTCAGAATGTTGTGACTGATAACGGCAATGTGATTCTTGATGTGCATAATCTAGCCATACTCGATCCTGTTGAGTTAGAGAATAAAATTAATCGTATCTCAGGTGTGGTGACTGTGGGCCTATTTGCTAACCGTGGCGCGGATATTGTATTGATGGGAACACTTGATGGAGTGGAAACCATCACTCAATAATATTATTTACAGGGGCGGAGTTTTTCGCCCTTAAAAATTTTTTCACTTTTAAAATAGGTGGAGAATTTAGTGATATATTTCATATCTCTGATTGTTATTTAATCTAAATCCTAATTTTGTTCTTTTTCAGATCATTTTATTCCACATAATAACTACTTTATTAAGACTTATGTGACGGGAATAGCAATCGTTTATATTGCTGTGTTCGTTTTTTTTGTTATGTTGAGAGAATGAATCTTAAATGTAACGAAGCGTAACAATAGGCAGGATAAATGGTTAAGGTATCTCTGGAAAAAGATAAGATTAAATTTTTGCTATTAGAAGGTGTGCATCAGAGCACGGTAGAAAATCTACGAGCAGCCGGTTATAGCAATATCGAATATCATAAGGGAGCATTAGATTCCAAAGAGTTAAAAGAGGCAATTCGTGATACCCATTTTGTTGGTATCCGTTCCCGCACACAACTGACTGAAGACATTTTTCAGGCAGCTGAAAAATTGGTTGCTGTAGGCTGTTTTTGTATTGGTACCAATCAGGTTGATCTGAAAGCGGCTGCAAAACGTGGTATCCCTGTCTTTAATGCGCCATTTTCTAATACCCGTTCTGTTGCTGAAATGGTCCTTGGTGAGTTGTTGTTATTGCTGCGTCGTATCCCTTTGGCGAATGCGAAAGCTCATCGTGGAGTGTGGGATAAGCAGGCTAAAGGCTGCTATGAAGTCCGTGGTAAAAAACTGGGCATTATCGGTTACGGTCATATTGGCACTCAGCTTGGTATTCTGGCTGAAAATATTGGTATGGATGTCTACTTTTACGATATTGAAAACAAATTGCCGTTAGGTAACGCTCATCAGGTACGTCATTTGTCAGAATTACTAAATATGAGTGATGTGGTTAGTTTGCATGTACCAGAAACGCCATCAACTAAAAATATGATTGGTGCAACTGAACTGACTCTGATGAAACCGGGTTCTATCCTGATTAATGCTTCACGCGGGACGGTGGTGGATATCCCGGCATTATGTGATGCATTGGAAAGTGAACATCTGTCAGGGGCGGCTGTGGATGTGTTCCCTGTTGAACCGGCAACCAATAATGATCCATTTGAGTCACCGTTACGTAAATTTGATAACGTGTTGCTGACCCCACATATTGGTGGTTCTACCCAGGAAGCGCAGGAAAACATTGGTTATGAAGTCGGAGGAAAGTTAGCGAAATATTCTGATAATGGTTCTACCTTATCCGCAGTAAACTTCCCAGAAGTGTCTCTTCCTGTTCATGCTGATGATACCAACCGGTTTTTACATATTCATGAAAATCGTCCCGGTATATTGAACAGTATTAACCAAGTGTTTGCTGAACAGGATATCAATATTGCTGCTCAGTATCTGCGTACCAGTGGGGATATGGGTTATGTGGTTATTGATATTGTGACTGAAAATCCTGCTCAAGCTGAAATGGTATTTCAGAAACTGAAAGCATTGCCGGGTACTATCCGTTCTCGCCTGCTTTACTGATTATTTTGATATATCAAAAATGGGTGCTTTGTGTAAGGCGCCCATTTTTTACTGCCATTGCCAGATTTTTTCAGGTGTGATGATTTCGGGTAATGGGATATCCCATTCGGCTATGGGCAGTGTATCGACTAACTGACAGTTATGCGCCAGACCTATCGGATAGAAATTTTTTTGTCGCCATTGCCTCAATGTACGATCGTAAAAGCCACCACCCATGCCAAGCCGTTGCCCTGTGCGGTCAAAAGCAACCAGCGGGATCATCATGATATCCAGTTCTGATAATGGTAGAACCTGCTCAACATTCAGCGGTGGTTCTTCTATATTGAAGCGATTTCTGATGAGTGGGGTATCGGGTTGATAGTTTAAAAATAGCAGATGGTGATGACGGAAAGGATGCAATACCGGCAGATAGATCTGTTTATTTTGTTGCCAGAGTTGGTTAATCAGTGGACGGGTATCGAGTTCACCATCAAACGAAAGGAATAGTGCGATTTTGCTGGCTTGGTGAATTTTGGGGTGGTTGATTGCTCGCTTAGCAGCCCGTCTTGCAAAAAGAGATTGTTGTTCAGGGGTGAGTTCACGGCGTTGTTGGCGTATTTTCTTTCTAATGCTTTGTCTGAGTGGTAATAGGGGCTCTGATTGCATAGAACCTGCCAGTGGATAGCAGCAGCGATTAAAGTTGAGATTCTCCAAGATGTCGTTACAGGTAGTAACCCTTGAACCCTTGGTTCAAGGTGAACATAGTGTCGCAGCTTTAAGGCTTCTCGGCCGGACCGAGCATGCACACCAGACTACGGAGCACCACATTCTATAATGTATGAAATATCGGCTCAGGGGACTTTCCCCGTTCACGAACATCTCAGAGAAATTTATTCAGTGCTTGTTAAGCAACTTTATGAACCCTATTGTATGAAACTAAATACAGAAAGCAACTAATTCTCGAATGATTCACTCACTAATGCATGATTTATCAATAGAATTCATTTAGTTGGTGCAATTGTGCTCTCAGTGATGCGACCTTGTTCCACTAATGCTTGTTCTATAGTCTGCTGAAGCATCTTTATTTTCTGTTCCATATTATAGGCATAATCACGGGTTTTCACTTTTTCTTGTGCCAATTCGTGACAGATATTCAGTGCCACAATAAAAATCAGTTGTTCAGTATTGGTTACTCTGGTGCGCTCTTTTAAATCGTCTAAACGTTGCTCAAGTTCCACAGCCGCAGCCAGCAATGCTTCTTTTTGCTCTGATGGACAATTGACACGTAGTGACCGCCCAAAAATCTGGATATCTACCGGTTGTGCAGACATGACCCCTTCCTGACTTATTGCTGCGCCCTGGTTTTAATTCTGAATTATAGAATTGAAACCGGCGCCAATCATTATAACGCCATACCAACAGACAACTCACAATTAGCGAAGGTTGTTGTCTGGTATAGCGACTCCCCTTGGTGGTAGCATAGCATGAACTTACACCGTCAACGATGACCAATACACATGTCTATACAGAATTCATTACCAGATTATCAATCTTTTGACGAAATATTGCATCAACAGTCAGTGGCACTGACGGCAGCGGAGATGCATGGGTTGATTAGCGGCCTGCTGTGCGGCGGTAATCGCGACAGTAGTTGGCAGGTCTTAGTTCATGACTTAGCTAATGATGGGCTAGCTTTTTCCCATCCATTAGCCCAACAATTGCGTGAATTACGTGAAATCACATTCGAATCATTGGATGACAGTAATTTTGCATTTGGTTTATTGCTGCCAGATGAGGAAGATAATGTATATGAACGAGCAGATGCATTAGCTGGATGGGTTAACCATTTTTTGCTGGGATTAGGTGTTGCTCAACCGAAGTTCGCGGATAAAAAAGAGATCAATGAGATTATTGGTGATTTGCGCAATATCGGTCTGCTTGGTTATGAAGAAGGTGATGATCAAGAAGAGTTGGCTCAGGCACTGGAAGAGGTCCTTGAATATGTGCGGGTGGCTGCGCAGCTTTGCTATATTGCCTTTACTGAACCTAAAACCGTTTTAATCGCAAAAAATGATAAACCAACATTGCATTAATTGGTGTTTATTGAGCGCAAAATATACCCTATGGATTTCAAGATGGATCGCGGCGGCAAGGGAGTGAATCCCCGGGAGCATAGGTAACGATGTGACTGGGGTGAGCGAGTGCCGCCAACAAAGAGGCAACTTGAAAGATAACGGGTATAATTAACTAAGTCGCAGGAGAGGGTATGATCAAACAAGAATATTTATCCCGCCGTCAGGCTTTACTGGCAAAAATGGCTCCGGCCAGCGCAGCGATTATTTTTTCTGCCCCGCCTGCGCCACGAAATTCAGATAATGAATATCCCTATCGTCAGCATAGCGATTTTCTTTATTTGACGGGGTTTAATGAACCGGAAGCGGTGCTGATATTAATTAAGAGTGATGATACGCATAATCATAGTGTTCTTTTTAATCGAGCGAGTGACTTGACTGCGGAAATTTGGTTTGGGCGTCGTCTTGGGCAAGAAGCAGCACCGGAAAAACTGGGTATTGATCGCGCTTTGCCTTTTGATGATATCAAAGAAGAGCTTTACCTGTTACTGAATGGTTTGGATGTGGTTTATCACGCCCGAGGCGAATTTGCCTACGCAGATGAAATTGTCTTCCATGCGCTGGATAAATTAAGAAAAGGCGGTCGCCGTAATCTTTCAGCGCCTTTATCGATAATTGATTGGCGCCCTTGGGTACATGAAATGCGGTTATTCAAATCTAAGGCAGAAATTGAGGCTATGCGCCGGGCGGGTAGAATCAGTGCTCAGGCCCATATGCGAGCGATGAAAATTTGCCGCCCAGGAATGTTTGAATATCAACTGGAAGCTGAAATTCATCACGAATTTACTCATCAAGGGACTCGCCATCCTGCTTACAACACGATTGTAGGGAGCGGTGAAAATAGCTGTATTCTGCACTACACCGAGAATGAAAGCAGGATGAAAGAAGGTGACTTGGTGTTGGTTGACGCAGGTTGTGAATATCTGGGGTATGCCGGAGATATCACCCGGACTTTCCCTGTCAATGGCAAGTTTACTCGTGCTCAGCGTGAAATTTACAATATCGTACTGAAAACATTAAATGTTTCATTGGAATTGTATAAGCCAGGCACCAGCATCAACAAAGTTACAGAACATGTCGTGCGGATTATGGTGGAAGAGCTGGTGAAACTAGGCATTATGCACGGCGAAATTGAACATTTAATCGAAACTAAAGCCTATCGTCAGTTCTTTATGCATGGCCTCGGTCACTGGTTAGGATTGGATGTACACGATGTCGGTGATTATGGTGTAGAACGCGATCGTATTCTGCAACCGGGAATGGTATTGACGGTTGAACCGGGGATTTATATTGCGCCGGATGCAGATGTGCCGTTGGAATATCGGGGTATCGGTATCCGTATTGAAGATGACATTTTGATCACTGAAACAGGTAATGAAAACCTGACAGCCAGTGTCGTTAAAGAAGCTGATGAGATTGAAGCTCTGATGGCGAAAGCAAAACAGGGTTAAGTTAAGAATGAACGTGATTATCGTTGGTGGAGGCATGACCGGCGCGACGCTTGCGCTGGCGATATCTTCCCTGAGTAAGGGGCAGATTCATGTGTCCCTGATTGAAGCAGCAGAGCCGGAGCAGAAACATCCCGGCTTTGATGCCAGAGCGATAGCGCTGGCTTACGGTACTTGTCAGCGTTTACAACAGATTGGCGTTTGGTCTGCTCTGGAAGATTATGTGATACCGATAACTCACGTTCATGTTAGTGATCGTGGTCATGCAGGGTTTGTGAACCTTTATGCAAAAGAATATAACATTTCCGCTCTAGGTCATGTTGTCGAATTGTATGATGCAGGGCAGGGTTTGTTCGGATTACTGAAAAATGCGCCTGGTGTAACGCTGTATTGTCCATCCAGGGTTATGGCTGTTGAAAGAACTCTGTCATCGGTAACTGTTACTGTGGACAGCGGAGAACGACTGCAAGGTGAATTGCTGGTAGCGGCTGATGGCAGCCATTCTGCCATTGGTCACACCTGTAATATTCAGTGGCAACGGCACGCTTATGAACAGGTTGCCGTGATTACAAATGTACTGACTTCAGAGCATCCGCGAGGCAGTGCATTTGAGCGTTTCACGGAATATGGTCCACTGGCTTTGCTACCAATGTCTGAGGGGCGGAGCTCGCTGGTATGGTGCCATCAGTTGGCGCGGAGAAAGGAGATAGCGGGTTGGAGTGATGCGCAATTTCTTAGGCAGTTACAGCGAGCATTTGGCTGGAGATTGGGGAAAATATTGGAAACCGGTCAGCGTCATAGTTATCCATTGACACTATCTACTGCAAATCAACAAATTAGCCACCGATTGGCGCTGGTGGGAAATGCCGCGCAAACATTACATCCAATTGCCGGTCAGGGTTTTAATCTTGGAATGCGAGATGTTATGACACTGGCGCAGATTGTTTCTGAGGCTTTTGCTGCTGGTCAGGATATTGGTACTTATCAGGTTTTGGCTAATTATCAACAGCAACGGATTTTAGATCGGGAAAACACCATCGATATTACCGATGGATTGATACGAATATTTGCCAATCGTTATTTCCCATTACAAATCGGGCGTAACTTGGGCTTGATGATAATGGAAAAATTCTCTCCTGTGCGGGATATGCTGGCCCGTCAGACTCTGGGTTGGGTCGCCCAAAGATAACCGCAGATAAAGCAGACAAAATAAGAGGACGTTATATTATGCAATCATTTGATGTGGTTATCGCTGGTGGCGGTATGGTTGGTTTGGCGCTTGCCTGTGGTTTACAAGGCAGTGGTTTGCGGGTGGCTGTGGTGGAGAGCTATCCGCCTACTCACCCCGTTATTGCTGGAGAAGAGTATGCTTTGCGGGTTTCTGCGATTAATGCGGCCAGTGAGCGCCTGTTACAGCATCTTGGTGTGTGGCAACAGATTCTGGATATGCGCACTAGTCCTTATCAAGAAATGGAGGTTTGGGAGCGGGATAGCTTTGGCCGTATTCAGTTCAGCGCGGCTGAATATGGGATGGAATATCTTGGTCATATCATTGAAAACTGGGTTATCCGTGAAACATTATGGAAAAAAGCAGACAGCTTATCTGACGTGACCATTTTGGCGCCTGCGGCTTTGCAACAGGTTGCCTGGGGTGAAAATGAAGCTTTTATGACTTTATCCGATGGTCGCATGTTAACGGCTCGTTTAGTTGTTGGTGCTGATGGCGCTCACTCATGGTTGCGTCAGCATGCTGATATCCCTCTCACATTCTGGGATTATGAACATCATGCGTTGGTAGCCACTATTCGCACCGAAGAGCCGCACGGCCGGGTTGCCCGTCAGGTCTTTTATGGTGATGGTATTTTGGCGTTTTTACCCCTTGCCGATCCCCATTTGTGTTCTATCGTCTGGTCACTACCGGGTGAAGTTGCTGAACAGTATAAACAATTTGATCATAAGCGTTTCAACCAGCAATTGGCGGTAGATTTTGATCTGCGCCTTGGTCAATGTGAACTGATGAGTGAACGTCTGACAATTCCACTGACCGGTCGTTATGCCCGTAATTTTGCGGCTCATCGTCTGGCCTTGTTGGGAGATGCCGCTCATACCATTCACCCATTGGCTGGCCAGGGAGTGAATTTGGGCTTTATGGATGTCGCTGAGCTGATAGGTGAATTGCGTCGTTTGCATGGTCAGGGAAAAGATATTGGTCAGTACTTTTATTTACGTCGCTATGAGCGCCGACGTAAACATGGTGCTGCTGTGATGCTGGCCGGGATGCAAGGTTTTCGTCAATTATTTGATGGCAATAATCCGGCGAAAAAACTTTTGCGGGATGTCGGGTTGTCTCTGGCAGATAATTTACCGGGAATTAAACCTAAATTACTTCGTCAGGCAATGGGATTGAATGACTTACCGGACTGGCTCTCTTCTAAATCCTATTCGGCTGAAAAAATCTAATTTAGCCTCTGCTTATCGATAACTTTTTCTCATACCTTGCTGAAATATGAATAGGTGATTTTATTCATATTTCAGTTGGTTTGTAACAGAAAATGAGTGTTTTCTAAAGTTAATTGTTAATTTTGAGTATTATGACTCATTTTAATAGTTGAAAATTCTGCATACTTATAACTCGTTTTTTGATGTCACTGGATTGAACCCTATTTTTACTTATGGTTCATTTGGGTTTTCAGTGATAACTTTCATTTTAAGATATCGTTTGCGTCGCGTTTTTTAGCCGCTTTTTGTTCATGATTCACAGTATCTGTCGGTTAATACGCGGTATGTTTTCATGTAGGAAATGAAAAGAGGGAAATAATGGCAAAACAAACTCCATTGTATGACCAGCATCTGGCTTGTGGTGCACGTATGGTAGATTTTCATGGCTGGATGATGCCTTTGCATTATGGTTCACAAATGGATGAACATCATATTGTCCGCACTCATGCCGGTATGTTTGATGTTTCCCACATGACGATTGTGGATCTGCATGGTACTGGTTGCCGTGATTTCCTGCGTTATTTGTTGGCAAATGACATTGCTAAACTGACAGAAAAGGGTAAAGCCTTATACACCGGGATGCTTAATGCTTCTGGTGGTGTAATTGATGACCTGATTGTTTATTACCTTAGCAATGATTTTTATCGGTTGGTGGTCAATTCTGCGACTCGTGAGAAAGATCTGGCTTGGATTAATGAACATGTAGCCAGTTACCCGGTTGATATTCAGGTTCGTGATGATCTGGCATTAATTGCGGTTCAGGGGCCTGAAGCTCAGGCAAAAGTACAGTCTCTATTGAATGATGAACAGAAACAGACTATTGCTGGAATTAAACCTTTCTTTGGTGTCCAGGCGGGGGATCTGTTTATCGCAACAACGGGTTATACCGGTGAGGCGGGTTATGAAGTGGCATTACCAAAAGCGCAAGCAGCGGATTTCTGGCAAAAATTACTGAGTGTCGGCGTTAAGCCCACGGGATTAGGTGCGCGTGATACGTTGCGACTTGAAGCCGGTATGAACCTCTATGGACAGGAAATGGATGAAACCATTTCTCCCCTTGCGGCTAACATGGGCTGGACAATCGCTTGGAAACCCGAAGATCGCCAGTTTATCGGCCGTGAAGCGCTAGAAAAACAGCGTGAAAAGGGCACTGAGCAATTGGTTGGCTTGGTGATGAGAGAAAAGGGTGTGTTACGCGGTGGTTTAGCGGTTAGTTTTACTGATGAGATGGGCGCCTTACATTCTGGCGTTATTACCAGTGGTACGTTCTCTCCAACATTAGGATTCAGCATTGCCCTTGCCCGTGTGCCACAGGGGATTGGTGAACAGGCGGTTGTCCAAATCCGCAATCGTGAAATGCCGGTTCAGGTAGTCAAACCTAGCTTTGTACGGGCGGGTAAACCTCTCGTATAGTCATTTTTATCGAATAATAACTTGATGAGTAAATAGCAATTTATCCCGGTAGGCATGATTGGTGCAGAAGCGCAAAATAGCCTGATAGGGGTAGATTCTAGGATTGAAGGAGATAATGGTAATGAGTAATGTACCCGCAGAGTTAAGATATGCTGAATCACATGAGTGGGTTCGTGCAGAAGGTAATGGTGAATACACGGTAGGTATTACCGAGCATGCACAGGAGCTGCTCGGCGATATGGTCTTTGTTGATTTGCCAGAAGTAGGTAATGAAATCAATCTTGGCGATGATTGCGCGGTTGTTGAATCAGTAAAAGCGGCTTCTGATATCTATGCGCCACTGAGTGGTGAAATTATTGCCGTTAATGAAGCGCTAAATGACGCGCCTGAATTGGTTAACAGTGAGCCTTATAATGAAGGCTGGCTGTTCCGTATTAAAGCCTCTGATGAAAGTGAACTTTCGAGTTTGCTGAATGCCGAAGGATATCAGGCACTTCTGGACGAAGAAGAATAATATGCTTACCGCCGCCCTGTCTCACATGATGAACAGGGCGTTTTTATTTGTATGCCATTTCTGGCCAGCTTCAGGAATTAGTAACAAATGACCCAGACATTAAGTCAACTTGAGAACCAGGGTGAGTTTATCCGCCGTCATATAGGCTCTTCCGCCGAACAGCAAAAAGAGATGCTGGCGACAGTGGGGGCAAATTCCCTTAATGATTTAACACAGAAAATTGTTCCCCGTGATATCGCGTTACCAGAGCCACCCGATGTTGGCGGTGGTGCAACTGAACAGCAAGCACTAGCTGAACTGAAAGCGATTGCCAGCCAAAATAAACGTTACCAATCCTATATTGGTATGGGATATGTGCCTGCTGTACTTCCGCCGGTTATTTTGCGTAATTTATTAGAAAATCCTGGCTGGTATACCGCTTATACACCTTATCAACCGGAAGTTTCTCAAGGTCGCCTTGAATCACTGTTGAATTTCCAACAAGTGACGATCGATTTGACGGGTTTGGATATTGCTTCTGCTTCTTTGCTGGATGAAGCTACCGCGGCGGCTGAAGCAATGGCAATGGCAAAACGTACTAGCAAACTGAAAAATGCTGACCGTTTCTTTGTTGCTGATGATATCCATCCTCAAACATTAGACGTTGTTCGTACCCGTGCGGAAACCTTTGGCTTTGATGTGATTGTAGATAAAGCAGAAAAAGTCTTGGAGCTGGACGGTGTATTTGGTGTGTTGTTACAACAGGTTGGCACGACAGGTGAAGTTCATGATTATGCTGATCTGATTACACAACTGAAACAGCGCAAAATCATTGTCAGTGTTGCCGCTGACTTGATGGCGTTGGTGCTGTTAACTGCGCCGGGTAAACAAGGAGCTGACATTGTGTTTGGTTCTGCCCAGCGCTTTGGGGTACCGATGGGTTATGGCGGTCCCCACGCAGCATTTTTTGCCAGCCGTGATGAATTCAAACGTTCTATGCCGGGACGTATTATCGGCGTTTCCCTTGATGCGGCAGGTAATACGGCACTGCGCATGGCAATGCAGACCCGTGAGCAGCATATCCGTCGTGAGAAAGCGAATTCCAACATCTGTACTGCTCAGGTGTTGTTGGCAAATATCGCGGCGATGTATGCGGTATATCATGGTTCGAAGGGGCTGAAACGCATTGCGAGCCGTATTCATCGTCTGACTGACATTCTGGCGGTTGGGTTACAGAAAGCGGGATTTACTCTACGTTACAAAACTTGGTTTGATACTCTGACTGTTGAAGTTGCTGATAAAGCAGCAGTATTAGCCCGGGCAGAGAAAGCTGAAATCAATTTGCGTACCGATATTTATGGCGCAGTGGGTATCACATTGAGTGAGGCTACTGGTCGTGATGATCTGGTCAAATTATTCTCTGTGCTGACAGGCACGGATGACAAGCTAGATGTTGAAGCACTGGATAAAGAGCTGATGACGGAAAGTCTCTCCATTCCTGCATCAATGTTGCGCAGTGATGAAATCCTTCTGCATGCAAATTTCAACCGTTATCACAGCGAAACGGATATGATGCGCTATATGCATCGTCTTGAGCGCCGAGATTTGGCACTGAATCAGGCAATGATCCCATTGGGTTCTTGCACTATGAAACTTAATGCTGCGGCAGAAATGTTACCGATCTCTTGGCCTGAATTTAATGAACTACACCCATTCTGTCCGCCAGAGCAAGCACAGGGTTATCAGCAAATGATCAGCCAATTATCTCACTGGCTGGTGCAACTGACAGGTTATGATGCCGTTTGTATGCAACCAAACTCCGGTGCGCAGGGTGAATATGCGGGTCTGCTTGCTATTCGCCGTTACCACGAAAGTCGTGGAGAAGGGCATCGTCATATCTGTTTAATCCCAAGTTCTGCTCATGGTACTAACCCAGCTTCTGCTCATATGGCGGGTATGACGGTTGTGGTGGTGAGTTGCGATAAAGAGGGCAACATTGATCTGGCAGATCTGCGTGAAAAAGCGGAAGAATCAGGTGGTGAGCTTTCCTGCATCATGGTGACTTACCCATCAACCCACGGCGTATATGAAGAAACTATCCGTCAGGTGTGTGAAATCATTCATCAGTATGGTGGTCAGGTTTACCTTGATGGTGCAAATATGAACGCGCAGGTTGGCATCACCGCGCCGGGTTTTATTGGCGCTGATGTTTCACACCTCAACCTTCACAAAACATTCTGTATTCCACATGGCGGTGGTGGCCCGGGAATGGGGCCAATTGGCGTAAAAGCCCATTTGGCGCCATTCTTACCGGGGCACTCGGTAGTTCAAATGGATGCCATTACTGAACAGAGAGCCGTCTCAGCGGCACCATTTGGTAGCGCTTCTATTCTGCCGATTAGCTGGATGTATATCCGTATGATGGGCTCGCAAGGGCTGAAACAGGCAAGCCAGACGGCGATTTTGAATGCTAACTATATTGCTGCCCGCCTAAAGAATGATTATGACGTGTTGTATACGGGTCATAACGGTTATGTGGCGCATGAGTGTATTCTGGATATTAGACCGTTGAAAGAAGCATTTGGTATCAGCGAGATGGATATTGCCAAACGCTTGATTGACTATGGTTTCCATGCACCAACTATGTCATTCCCGGTTGCTGGCACACTAATGGTGGAGCCTACAGAATCAGAAAGTAAAGTAGAAATTGACCGCTTTGTGGATGCTATGCTGGCAATTCGTGCTGAAATTGGCAAAGTGGCGCAAGGTGAGTGGTCATTAGAAGATAACCCGTTGGTCAATGCGCCTCACGTACAAGCTGAACTGGTTTCTGACTGGAGCCATAGTTACAGCCGTGAAACCGCGGTTTTCCCAACCTTAGAAACCAAAGCCAATAAATATTGGCCTGCGGTTAAACGTCTCGATGATGTTTACGGTGATCGTAATTTGCACTGCTCTTGTGCACCTGTCAGTGATTACCAATAATTACCAATATAATAGTCAACACCAGTATAATAACTGGTGTTGCTATTATTTATATTTATTGGCGAAGTCGGTTTAAATATAAAATTATTTTATATATTTAATGCCTTTTCCTTCCAAATTTTACATTCTATTTCTAATCTAACAGTACCTTTCATTATTGCTATTATTATTTAATAAATTGTTTTTATTGATATTTTATTTAAATAAGTTTTTATGGGTAATGATATTTCATTAATAAAAAATTGAAACTATTATTAATATAATACTTTATTATTATTGTATATTTAAAAATTTCATGAATTAAGTTTTCCTATAAGTGTCTCTTCTGTTGAAGAAGGGAAACACGGCGAGTAGTACGAGATTGATTCTTTTCCTTTTATACCCGTCATCTTTCAAGTTGCCTCTTTGTTGGCTGCACTCACTCACCCCGGTCACATCGTTATCTATGCTCCCGGGGATTCGCTCCCTTGCCGCCGCGATGCATCTTGAAATCTATAGGGTATATACCCCGCGCCATTTAATATCTCCAGCCTTATCGCGATTTCCTAGCATTTAATATAACAGATTCCCCATTATCAGGATTAAAAAATTGAATGATGATCACATTTTGCGCTACCTATTCAGACGGTCAATTAATTACAAATTAGAATAGTTTAATGTTGTCACTATTAAATCATCAATATTCTCTGTGGGAAGATGACCATTTTATCACCAAAGCCAGACTGAGGATAACGGGGTCGCTTATTAGTCAGCATTACTGACTTTGTCACACTTAAATTAGGAAAAGGGACAGTACGATGGATAAACGCTACAACTCGATGGCCAAGGTTACGAGTTATCTTTTAATTTACCTGACGGCAATCCAGCCATTGCACCCGGCTATGGCTGTCGGCATAACACCGGATAACAACCGTACACAGGTACAAAATCAGGGCAATGTGCCGGTGGTGAATATCGCCACGCCGAATGACGCAGGGGTATCTCACAATACCTATCAAGAGTTCAATGTTGCCACTCAGGGGGCCGTACTCAATAACGCGACACAGGCGGCTCAATCACAACTGGCAGGACAACTTAACGCGAACCCTAACCTGCATGGAAAAGCGGCGGCACTGATTATTAACGAAGTCACTGGCAGCGGCCGCTCTGACCTGCAAGGCCAGTTGGAAATTGCTGGCAATAAAGCCAATGTGATGATTGCCAACCCTAACGGCATTACCTGTGATGGCTGTGGTTTTATTAATACCGCCAACGCAACCTTGACCACCGGTAAACCTCAATTTGATAAACAGGGTGCACTGGAAGCACTGGAAGTGAAAAAAGGCCAGATTACCATTGGTGGCAAAGGGCTGGACGGCAAGGCGACGGATTATGTCGATATCATCAGCCGCGCAACGGAATTGAATGGAAAAATTCAGGCTAACACCCTGTCGATGACTCAGGGGGCTAACCGTATCAGCTTGAAAGACGGCACGGTTAAACCTATCGCAGGAGAAGGGGCAAAACCGCAATTAGCGGTTGATACCAAAGCCTTAGGCGGTATGTATGCCAATAAAATCCGACTGGTAGCGACTGAAGAGGGGGTTGGGGTTAATCTCACCAACTTAACCACAACCCAAGATGCTATCAGTTTAACTGCTGAGGGTAAAATTATCCTGGGGGAGGTTCAGGCCAGGACGGACATTAATATCAACAGCAAAACCATTGAAACGGCGGCACAAAGCCATGTGCAAGCGGGTCAACATCTGAAATTAACCACCGAAACATTGCGGAATCAAGGCCAAATCCGTGCGGGTGGTGATGTCACCATTAAAGCGACTAAACTTGATAACGTAAACCCGACCAGACGAAGTCACCCGATTATTACCGCGAATAAAAATAACAACATTACCGCTAACGAGATAAATAATGTTGGCGAGTTAAGTGCGGTACAAAATCTCACCCTGACAGGCAAAAATTTTTCAACGCAGGCGATAAAAGACAGTCAGGAGAATATCATCGGTAAACTGAGTGCTGGCGGGGATCTGACGGCTGTCTTTAAAGATGGATTTAGTTTTAATTTTGATAAAGAACATTTTAAAGAGGGAAAGAAACCCACTGATCTGGCTTTAATCACCGGGAAAAACATTTCTCTCACTGCCAGAGATTTAGCGAATCGTGCGTCAATGATGGCAGAACAAAACCTAACCGTTGACGCAGAAACAATCTATTTAGGCCAGGGGAATTTAAAAGCCGGGAACCATGTCATGCTGGAGGGAAGGTCACATCTTGATGTGAATGGCTATGATATCTCCGGTCGTGATGTCACCTTGCTAGCGAGCCGGGGGCCTCTTTCTGTTGTCTCTGGAGACGACTATACCCCGGAAGGAATAAGCGCATTAACCACGCTTTCTGCTGATAACATATTACGCATTATCGCCGATGGTCCTATTAATATCGTCGATACCCTGATTAACCGGGCGAAAAATATCTTTTTGGCAACCAATGATAAGCTTGAGATTTATGTATCTGCTGATTTAACTGATGAGCAGAGCCCATTAAATGACGACGCTAAACAAGAGTTAATTAATCAGCGTCTGCGCCAGCTCAGTCAATTGCAAGCGGATGAAAATATTGAGATCCATGCAGGAAAGATTGTCGATCTAAGAAGCATTTCCTTGACGGCAGGGAAGGATATCACTCTGACCAGTGGCGGTACGCTTGATATTAGTAAAATAACAGCAGAGGACCCCTATGAATATGAAAATGAACATGGAGATAGTTATGAAAAACATTACGAATATGAAAATGCCAGTGACGAGGAAGACGAACAATCTTACCCACAATTTCAATTCCCAATAGCGAAAAGTGTCATTACTGCCGGCAATAATTTAACCCTGAATGCTGGCGGTGACATTATTGACACTGAGGCGACGTTGTCGGCAAAAGGGACAACGACAGTTGCCAAGAACAATGCAGAATTGCACTCACCTGAAGGAAAGTATAATTCAGTTGAAGGAAAGTATACGCCGGTAACTTCTGCGCTGATTGAAAGTGCGTTAAGGCATAGTCCTGAACTGACAATGAACTTCTCCGAAATAGAAGGAGAAGTACCGGGGATTAAACTTGCGGATAAGCAAACCCGGATCACCTCGAAAAACAATCGCCCTATTATTCATATTGCGGCACCTAACGCCCGTGGTGTTTCACATAACCATTATCAGACGTTTAATGTTGGGACATCAGGACTGGTATTGAATAACGCGACCCATGATACGCAGTCTCTACTGGCGGGGCAAATTGGCGCGAATCTGAACTTCAACGGTCAATCGGCTGAACTGATTATTAATGAAGTGATAGGGACTTTTGCCTCAAATCTGCAAGGTCTGTTGGAAGTGGTAGGGCAAAAAGCCCCTGTCTTCATTGTCAACCCGAATGGCGTAACCTGTAATGGTTGCGGCTTTATCAATGTCCCAGCTGTCACATTATCGACAGGTAAACCGGTGTTTGATAAAGACGGGGCATTAGAAGCCTTAGCCGTGAAAAAAGGCGTCATCATCTTGGGTGAAAAAGGGCTGGATGCGACGGCACAGGATAATGTCGATATTATCAGCCGGACCATTAAGCTTAACGGTAGACTACAGGCGAAAAACCTGACATTGACACAAGGCCCCAACCAGATTGATTTAAAACGCGGGACGATTGTTCCGATTACAGGGGAAGGTTATACCCCCTGGGAAGCGATTGATACCGGGTCATTGGGGGGAATGTATGCCAATAAAATTCGTCTGGTGAGTACCGAGCCGGGTAAGGTTGTCAATCTCACCAACCTGACGGCAACGCAAGGCGACATCAATTTGACCGCCGACGGTAAGGTTATTCTGGGGGATGTGCAGGCCAAAACGGACATCAACATGAGCGGTAAAGGCATTGAAATGGCGAAACAGAGCCATATGCAAGCCGGTCAACATCTGATATTGACAACCGATACATTGCAGAATCAGGGACGAATTCGTGCCGCCGGCGATGTCGCCATTAAAGCGAAAGCATTGTCTTTAAATGGGGGAAATGTCAACGCCGGGAACCATATCCTGCTACAGGGCGAGAACAGTTTTACGATGCGTGGCACGGATATCTCAGGTCTTAACATTACCTTGATTTCCAACGGTTATAGTACTGCTGTTTTACCTGGCGGCAGTGACACGCAGAAAGGCACACGGGCATTATCCCTTATTTCTGCGGTTAATACGTTGCGTATTCTGTCTGAACGCGGAATATCTCTTTCAGATACGCTAATTAACCGGGCAAAAAATATCTTTGTGGCGAGTAATGAGTGGATTGGTATTAATCAGCATTTGGCTGCGGATGAGAATATTGATCTTCACGCTGGTGGCGGGATAAATTTGGGTGGCATTTCCCTGACCGCTGGGAAAGATATTAGCCTGACAAGTGGTAACTCGCTTTATGTTGGTAACGTCACCGCCGGCAACAATTTAACCTTGATTGCTGGTGGTAATATGACGGAGACGACATTATCGGCAGAAGGGGCGACCGCGGTTGCCAAAAATAGCACGGCGTTGCACTTAGCTGACGGGAAATATACCCCGGTGACTGCTGGGTTGATTGACCTCGCATTAGGCAATGCCCCCCAGTTGGCAATCAATATCCCAGAAATAGCCGGTGGAATACCCGGGATTCAACTTGCGGATAGACAAGCGCGAATTGCCGTGAGAAATAACCTGCCTATTATCCATATTGCGGCCCCTAATTCCCGCGGGGTTTCACATAACCGTTATCGGGAGTTTAATGTTGGAGCTTCGGGGTTGGTGTTAAATAACGCTACCGATGCTACCCAGTCCGTACTGGCGGGACAAATTGGGGCAAACCCGCACTTCAACGGTAAATCGGCTGAGTTGATTATTAATGAAGTGGTGGGGACTTTAGCCTCAGATCTACAGGGCCTGTTGGAAGTGGTGGGGCAAAGAGCTTCGGTCTTTATCGCTAACCCGAACGGCATAACCTGTCATGGCTGTGGCTTTATCAATACCCCGGCTGTCACCTTATCGACCGGGAAACCGGTGTTTGATAAAGAGGGAGCATTAGCGGCTTTAGAAGTGAAAAAAGGCGCCATAACCTTTGATGAAAAAGGACTGGATGCGACGGCGCAGGATGATGTCGATATCATCAGCCGGACTACTAATCTTAACGGTAGACTACAGGCGAAAAACCTGACATTGACACAAGGCTCCAACCAGATTGATTTCAAACGCGGGACCCTTGTCCCCATTGCTGGGGAAGGTTATACCCCTTGGAGAGCGATTGATACCGGGTCATTGGGGGGAATGTATGCCAATAAAATCCGTCTGGTGAGTACCGAGCCGGGCAAGGCTGTCGATCTGACTAACTTGACCGCAACGCAAGGCGACATCCGTTTGACCGCTGATGGCGAGATAACGCTGGGAAATATACAGGCCAAAACGGATATCACCGTAAGCAGTAAAGGCATTAAAACGGCGGAACAGAGTCAGATTCAGGCAGGGAAAGATATTACGCTTGCCGCGAACACATTGGACAACCAGGGTAAGGTTATCTCCGAAGGGGATATGCGGTTGTTTATTGACCGTTTAAACAATCAAAATAAGGGGCTGATTCAGGCAAATAATCATCTCTGGCTGCAAAAAGACGCGAGCGGTAATTTAAGCACTGAAATTAACAACACGTCAGCGACACTGAAAACCAATCATGGCGATATCGTTATTCGTACAAAAGCATTCAGTCATGCCAGTCAGGCTAACCTTGTTTCAGGGGCGAATGCTTATATCAATGCGACCAGACTGGATAACAGCCAAAGTCAGTTTCAGGCGCAGAAAAATCTCATCTTAACCGGTCATGACTTTAATAACGGGATGGACGGTAAACTCTCAGCCGGTCTTAATGTGGTGGCTGATTTTATTGATAAATTCAACGGAACTGCGTTCATATCGGCGAAAAATATTCTGCTGCATGCTGGTGAAATTATTAACATAGGGCACCTCAACGCGGGCAATGATCTGTCCGTCATCGCCGAGCGTCGAATGTATGCTGGCCAGAGTACACTGGAGGCAAAGAGAAATCTGACCTTGATTGCGGGTAAAGATATTGATGCCTTTCAAGTCGAGTTGAAGGGAGAAAATGTTGAACTGCTTACGCGTGAAGGCGACATCCAGATGTGGGGGGACGGTTCTCGTATTTCGGCCAGCAACAATTTGCGGATGTTCGCGAGTAACAAACTGGATCTCTATGGTCTTTTATTCGATAAATCAAACACGATAACGTTAAATGCGGGTCATGAAATTGATGCCAGCCAGGTTAAATTGGCCGCACAGAAAAATCTGACACTCAGTGCGGGCAAAGATATCACCGCCCGTCAAACTGAGCTGAAAGGGGAAAATATTGAGCTTCTCGCGCGTGAAGGTGACATTAGGGGGCCGATGAGCGGGGAGGATTCTTCTCGTATTTCGGCCAGCAACAATTTGCGGATGTTCGCGAGTAACAAACTGAATCTCCAGGGTATTTTATTCGATAAAGCAAACAATATAACGTTAAATGCGGGTCATGAAATTGATGCTGACCGGGTTAAATTGGAGGCAAATAACAACCTGACATTAATTGCGGGCAAAGATATCACCGCCCGTCAGGCCGAGTTAAAGGGGAAAAATGTAGAGCTGCTGGTGCGTGAAGGCGACATCCAAATGGGATGGAATAGGTCTGCTGAATCATTAGCCTCAATTTCGGCCGATAATCATTTGCGGATTTCAGCGGGCAACGATCTGGATCTCTCCGGTATTCAGTTGGACAAATCACGCCATCTGACATTAAGCGCGGGTCGTAACCTGAATGCCAGTCGAAGTCAATTGAACGCTGCGGGCAATATTAATCTGTTTTCTGGGAATGATTTAATGTTGCGGAGAGCTAGTATCAATGCCGGGCAACAAGTCATGCTCAGCGCGGGCCACGATATTGATATCTCTCGCCCCAATACGCCGGAGGCATCAGAGCGCCGGTTTGATTTATCTCAATCAGGCACGCAAATTACCGCCGGTGATCACCTGCAACTCAGCGCAGGGGGAGATATCGCGGGTATTGCGAAATTAACATCGACTAAAGGAAATATCTCGGTTAACGCCGGCCGGGATTTAGTGTTCTTTGCCCAGAAATATTCGCCGATTAATGATAGCGATAAACAATATCTTTATGGCACCGGCGACGTCAGCGCGGCTCAAAATCTCACATTAGTTGCAGCAGGCAACCTGCTGACATCTGGAACCCGTTTGACATCCGGCAGTGATATGCTGCTTTCCGCGGGTGGAAATGTTCGCTTTGAATCGCGACAAGAATTTATCCGCGAGGGGAATATTGAGCGCTTTACGCAACATGCCAGCCGGCTGAATAGTGGTGGCGCATTAACTATGCGTTCCCAAGGCAGTATTTTATTTCAGGCGACGGAGTTAATCGCCAAAGGCGTGATGGATATCGCGGCAACCGGCGGCTTTCTTTATGCGCAAGCAATGGAAGAAGTCTATAGGCGGGAAGAAACGGAGAAAAGCTGCAAAGGTTTTGGTCCCATAAAATCGTGCAAAGTATTTGGTTCTAAAACAGAGCATAAAATACAAATCAGGAATACCAACAAAGTCACGGAATTTACTGCCGGTGGTGATATTAACCTGATGGCAAAAGATGAGGTGACATTAGAAGCGAGTCGGATAAAAACCGATAAAAACGCAAAAATCACCAGCCAGACCGGGAAGGTGAACTTCAAGGCGATGCCAAATATTGATTTTGAGCAGACCATCACGACATCAAAAGGCTTTTTTATTACGCAGCACGATAAAGGTCACCGTGAGGAGACATGGATAATTCCGTCAGTGCATGTTGGCGGTACGCTGACGGTAGAGGCGGCGAAAGGCATCAACGCGGATGTGAAAGTGAAAGAGGGACAGTTACTGGAAGACGCGTTAGGGGTACTGAGTAACACCCCCGGTACGGAATGGTTGAAAAATCTTCAAGACCGCAATGACGTCCAGTGGAATCGGGTTAAGGACGCTTACAGTAGCTGGGACAAAAAAAGCGAAAACTTAAACCCCGTAGTGGGTGCGGTGATTGCGATTGCTGTCGCGGCGGTCACGGCGGGTTCGGGTCTGGCTGCCTGGGCGGGAAGCGGCGCTGTGGGGGCGACAGGCGCCACGGGCACCACGGCAAGCGCGGTTTATGGGGCGGCTTATGGCGGTATGATAGGGCTGACCTCTCAGGCGGCGGTGGCCTTAGTTGAAAATAAAGGGGATCTCAGCAAAACACTGGCTGCCTTAGCGAAGCGCGATGCCGTCAAATCCCTCGTGACCCAAATAGCGGTGGGTGGCGCCTTAGGGGGATTAGACCACACAATGGGCTGGGGAAAATTAGTGGAGGGAAAAGGCGTTGTCGACCCGATAAAATCGTCGCTTCCCTTATTGAGTAACAATAACTGGAGTCAGGTGGCCCAGCGTGTCGCGGCGCAATCCGTCGTGAGCTCAACCATAGGCACCGCTATTAACGGCGGCAGTTTTACGGATAATCTGCAAGCGGCGTTATTGAGCAATGTGGGTAACCAGATTAACGCCGAGGGAGCCGGATTGATTGGTGATAAGGGTCAGATTCTGGGTGTCCCGGGTAAAGCGATTAGCCATGCCGCGGTATCTGCTCTGGCTGCCGAAATCGCTGGCGGGGATGCCAAAGGGGCAGCGGTGGGCGCGCTGGCGGCTGAATTAGCCGCCATCACCATGGAAAGCCGGCTATTTGAACCGGCGTATAAAAATGAAACAGAACGGCAAATTCATAAACTTCAGGAAGCGCTGACGGGTAATGAAGTGAAGGCCCAGACAGCCAAATTTATCGGGGCGTTGTCAGGCGCACTGATTAGCCATACCCCGGAAGGCGCTTACAGTGCGGCAAACAGCGCAGAGCTTGTCTACCGTAACAACATGACTGAGCACATGTTGTATCAGTTATCGGTAGATAATCAAAAAGATATATTAGCGGCAAAAAAAGGGGATAAAGCTGCGGAAGAGCGCGTTATTGCGCGACGGAATGCCGCGATTGCCGTCACCGCAGTGGCGGCAGGGGGCTATGCGCTGGTTTATGGCGGTCATATACTGATTGCGGGTTCGGCTGAAATGGCAACGGCAGGGCGTATTGCGCTTGAAGGTTGTAAAGCCAATCCGGCGCTGTGCCTGAATAACGTGGGGATTTTTGTTGCTGATGCGGTTGCGCCGGAAGCGGCTGTTGGGACGGGTGTTTTGGCTGCTGGAGCGGTAAAAGTATTAGGTAACAGCAAAGAAGGTGCGAAGGATCTGGCAGAAGGATTGAGTCATGCCTCAAAACCGCTGTTAAGTAATGCTAAACCTGATACCCATGCCGTAGCTAGTTTAATTGAAAATGAGAAAGTGTATGTTGGAAAGGGGACGACACAAGCTGGAAAAGATGCAGGTTCATTAACAGGATACCCAGCCAAAATATCTCCTAATGCTTCTACAGAACAAATACGTTCATTAACAAGGGAAAATGAGAGTGCCAAGATATTGGCTCAAAATGGCTATCATGTCGAACAAAATCCGAAAGTTATAGGAGATAAAAAACCCGATTATAAAGTAAACGGGGAAGTTTTCGATAATTATGCCCCTAGCTCTAGCAGTGTTAGGAATATTTGGAGTGAAGTAAAAGGTAAAGTCGATGAAGGACAAACTAAAAATGTTGTCATCAATATATCAGATACTAAAGTGACTTTAAATGATTTGAAAAATCAATTCAGTAAATACCCAATTAATGGTCTTGATAAAGTCATAGTAATAGATAAACTTGGCAAACCAATTAAACTGAAATGAGGACGAAATGGCTATTAATTTAGTATGTTATACAACTATAGGACCCTCAATCTTACAAAATAAGGTAAATGAGTTTGTTTCTAAATATTCAAGTTTATTCCCTAGCGAATATATTGTATATCCAGTTAGAGAACCAGATGAGATCCAAAAAGAGATTTCAAATGAAAACAATTTAGATCCTTTATCTATATTTAGGATTGCGATGAATAATAAAGAATCAAAAATATCTATAACAGATATGGCTAATTTATTAAAAAAAGAGTTAGGTGCTTCAAATATTATTGTTCTTTTTGAAGGTGAAATTTTAATTTAAATATTGTCCCCCGATCACCCGTGAACTCCTCCCCCGAATGTTAGACAAATATATAACATTCGGGAGGCAGTTCATCCAATCGGGGCTATCTTCTTCTATTTTTATGACAGCTGATTTGTCAACATAAAAACCGAGTTGTTCCAGTCAGAGCCCTTCAACGGTGAGTTGAGGTCTGGGCACTGATTAGCCATACCCCGGAAGGCGCTTACAGTGCGGCAAACAGCGCGGAGCTTGTCTATCGTAACAACATGACTGAGCACATGTTGTATCAGTTATCGGCAGATAATCAAAAAGATATCTTGGCGGCGGAAAAAGGGGATAAAGCGGCGGAAGAGCGCATAACTGCGCGGCGGAATGCAGCGATTGCCGTCACCGCTGTGGCGGCAGGCGGCTATGCGCTGGTTTATGGCGGTCATATACTGATTGCGGGCTCGGCTGAAATGGCAACGGCAGGGCGTATTGCGCTTGAAGGCTGTAAAGCCAATCCGGCGCTGTGCCTGAATAACGTGGGGATTTTTGTTGCGGATGCGGTTGCGCCGGAAGCGGCGGTGGGCACAGGTGTTTTGGCGGCGGGAGCGGTAAAAGTATTAGGTAATAGCAAAGAAGGGGCGAAAAATCTGGCAGAAGGATTGCACAATGCGGGTATGCAGGTCGCTGAGGCATTAACACCGGGTGGTGTGGCTGACATAATAGGTGTGGGTAAAACTGCGGCGGAAGCGGCGGCTGCGAAAATTGTGGTAGCGAGCACTACTAAAAGCATGAATAATGCAGCTCATAATGCTGCTAATTACGCTGGCCTTAAGATGGATCTGAAAACAACTCAAGCTGCAAATGAAGTAGTGGAGAGTCTGAAAACTACAGGTCAGTTGCCGAAAAATTATGTTACTAAGAACCAAGCGATAGGTAATGGTTGGAAACCTGGAAAGGCTCTCAATAATACTACACCTGGAGGTCAATTAGGTGGCGATATCTTTGAGAATTCAAATAACCTACTACCACCCTCTCTTGGCCGGGTATGGCGTGAGGCTGACATAGGATTGGATAATACGATGTCTCGTGGTAATCAACCAGGAACTCGATTGCTGTATTCTAATGATGGTTTGTTATATATCACCGTTGATCATTACGAAACGGCTATTTCAATAGGTAAGTGGAAATGAGAGATCATAAAATTATTTTAGATGGAAAAGACATCTGTTCAGAGGGTGATTTTCATAAAGCATTATCTGAACAGTTAGAATTTGGCCCTTATTATGGGAATAATCTTGATGCGTTATGGGATCGTTTAAGTAGTGATATTGAACGTCCAGTGACAATTGTTTGGCTAAATTCTGAATCTTCTCATCAGTATTTGGGCGATACTTTTAAAAAAATTATTACCATATTTAATCGGGTTAAAGAACAAGACATCAATTTTAAACTAGCTGATAAATTTGACTATCAATTAGAGTAACTGGGTTATGTAGCGGTTAATGCGACTAAAAATTTGCTTAATAAGCCTGTTGCTCAAAAAATAGGTGCAGAGAAATATTGCATAATGCGGGGATGCGGATTGTTGAAGCACTAACACCGGGTAGCGCGTGCAATCGGTGTAGGTAAAATTGTAGCAGAAGCGGTGGCTGCGAAAACTGAAGTTGTGGCAGTTAATGTGACGACAAATCCATAAACTTCAGGAAGCGCTGACGGGTAATGAAGGTAAGGCCCAGACGGCTAAATTTATCGGAGCGTTATCAGGCGCCCTGATTAGCCATACCCCGGAAGGCGCTTATAGTGCGGCAAACAGCGCGGAGCTTGTCTATCGTAATAACATGACTGAGCATATGCTGTATCAGTTATCGGTAGATAATCAAAAAGATATATTAGCGGCAGAGAAAGGGGATAAAGCTGCGGAAGAGCGCATAACCGCGCGACGGAATGCAGCGATTGCCGTGACCGCAGTGGCGGCAGGTGGCTAGCTTATCACAAAAATTATCCACGTTTGATATTTTCTATAAAGTTGTGCCATTATGACGCCATAATGGCAGAAATTGCGTTTAAAATGCTTCGAATGTGCTTACATTTTTTTCGCTCTTCATCTAAGTCCGAGCTTCTTTTTTGAGAAATAGGTTTGCTTAACACTAAACGTATTACACTAAATTCTATACAGTCTGTATATGGGGCGAGTCTCTGAGGTGACAGGGGGGAAGAAAAATGAGATTACGTTGCATGGCTTATCGTCAGGGTGAGGTATATGTAGCCGCCTGCTTAGATCTGTCTTTAGCGGCGCAGGGTGATAATATAGAAGAAGCAATAAATAAGCTTGAAGCCCAGATTGAAGATTATCTTGAAGAAGTGAGAGCGGAGCCTCAGTACGCCAAACAAATGCTAAGTCGAAAAGCACCATTATCAATGTGGGTTAAATATTGGCGGATTGCCTTTCGAATTTTCATGAATAGAGAAGACAGCGGTATGGCTAAAGTTTTTAATGAACAGTGCGAACCGGCTTGACATAGGGCAGCGCCATGTTTTTTAAAAAATTAACGCCATTGAAATATGCGGAAGTTATCAAAGGGCTTACCGCACTTGGTTTTGAGATGAAGCCCAAAAAGGGCACATCTCATGAGCAGTGGATTAGGAAAACAGAGGGCAGGAAATGACTGGTAATGGTCGATAAACATCACGCTCCGTTTTCCAGAGACCTTATAAAATCAATGGCTAAACAGGCTGGTATCAGCGCAAAAGAGTTTCACTCATTATGTAAAGGTGTGATTAGCGTTGAGCAAGTGCACGCTGGGAATTCAGAGTAAGCAACTTATTATAGTTTAATTTATCAACACTAAAAAATTTTCTTACGCCGCTTAACTGCGGTTTTTTTATTTAATCAGCCTCGCGATTTCCACAAGGTTTTTTATGGGTGGAATATGGTAAAAGCGATCAAAGGTAGAAAGGGTGGCAGCAAAAAACCACGCACACCAGTTGAAGCCCCGGATTCAATTAAATCATAAAATATTGTTAGATTATATGGCAGACGCAGTAGCGATTATTCCGGGTGCGGGTGACGACTTAAACAGAACTCAGGTTAATTAACTTTTATTTAATGTTTAATAACGCTTTATTGTATCAACAATGGTGAAAAGTCTGATGGATTAATAAACCCAGAAATATGATAACAGTTAAACAGGTAGTTAACCGTTAACAGCGCTGAAAATAACTTGGTAAAATAATGATATAAATTTATTTTAGCGTTAAATCACATTGACAGTATAAAAAGAGGAATGGTTTAAATTAAACAGTAAAAAAGATGTTATTGGATGGGTTAAAGTAGTGTAAAGCCAGTTTAAACTGGCGGATTTACGCTATCACGGTTTTGTATAATAAAGGTAACATAATAACGTTGTAAGTAA
>NZ_JAJAFY010000034.1:0-56721 GCF_025384885.1 Photorhabdus kleinii | reverse complement strand
TTTAAAATAAATAAGGCGAGAAAACATTTCTCGCCTTAATTTAGTGTTTCAAGTAATACAAAAACCTTTTAATTATCTATCAATAAGAAAGGTGCTATGCCGATAATTTTTTCTGTTATGAGATTATGATGTAGATTTACTGCAATAATAGAATAAATAATTGCTCCATCCGGCGTGAGAGTCGCCGATCGTTTAGAGCGTGAAAGAATCACCGTTGCTTGTAGTTTGGGTTCATAACCACCGCCAAGACCGGTATCATGTACTGATTTCATATTTATTCTGTTTAATTCTTCACGACAGGCAACAAAGGTTATTTCATCATATTTTGCCATCCTTTCATCGGTTTTCAGCAGCGTAAAAATATCGGACAATTTTTTACGATTCCCCGCTTCCGGGCTGACTAACAGTGCGTCATATTTATTGATATTCGTACTGTCTGTTCTATTTTTCCATACTGCCGCCTTCACTTCCTCATCAGGCATTTTCTCATAATATTTGATACCGTAATTTCTTACCCTGCTATGATTAACTGTATTGGCTTCTACTCCAGTGGCTAGCCGATAATTTTCAATATCATTAGTAGCCATATTCTGAATATCGTTCATGGTAAACGTTTTATCACCTATTCTTACATTAGCCAGACTTGCTGTGTTGCCTGCTTTAATTGTTGCATAAGGTTGTACAGTTAAGCCGCTATTACCTAATGTAACATCAAAGGGAGAATTCAATAGATTTTCCGGTGATTCCAATAATGTCTGACCGTGAGGACCAAGAAATTGAATCGTTTTTCCCGCGGGGACTTGCGTCGTTGCACTATCAGAGAAAAAATATCCATGTGAACTCAGCATTAATCTATTCGCTGGTTCATTAGGTACTGTCCATAATTCGAATGCACCGCCAAGCTCAATTTTTTGTGGTTCAAGTTGAGGATATTCTTTTTGTAAAAGTCCAATTCTGAATTGTGCTTTTCTTTTTCTAATATCAGCTGATCCAATATCTATATCCATCCCTGGTTTTTTATTCTCTTTTCGCCATTCCTTCACTCTATTACGGTAATCAGTAGCTGATTCACCGGGCATTTTTTCAGGTTTTCCACTACCCACACCCATGACATTGCGATGTGATTCATTTATGTTTATTTTGATGTCTGTCAATGGAATTTGACTATCGCCTTTACCATAATAAGGTTGAATAACATACTCGCTTTCACCTTTGAATATGGCATATTCTGTTCTGAATCTATTTTCAGTCAATAAGGCAGAATTGTTTTCTAATAAATAGTCGGAATTACTGAAATCAAATAACGTATTTTTATCATTGGAGTAATATTTTGTTCCCACAATGCGTGATTCTTCCAGTAAAGAAAAACCGCCACTGACTTTTTGATCAATTATTTTATTATCGATAGAGGTAAACCATGTTGGGTAACGATTATAATAGATATGTAGCATCTCATGATATAAAGCGATAGCAGGTTCACGGGAACGCCAGGGCTCCTCGACAAGTTTTTCTTCTGTGCCAATCAGGTGATTCTCTGGATCAAAGGCAATACTGCTACCGGCGCTATTACGGGCATAAAATTGACCATCTTTTTCGCGTACAATGGCACTCATCATTGGAGGTTGTATATTTATACCCTGTTTTTCCAATTCCTGAATAACGATATTTCCGGAAGGGATTTCACTTATTTCATCTAGTACGTGAGTGACTTGATTAATAAATAGATCATTACCTGTTATTGTGATCCCGACAGGAGGAATATCTACACGGTTACTCTCTATGGATGTGTATTGTATAGTTTTTGGGATATTACCCGAAGAGTATTTTGGCATCGGTGTGCTAGGTATTTCTTCAATAGCTAGGGCAATTTTATTGATTGCTGATGCATTAGGTAATTGATTTCCAACAGGATAGATTTCTCTCAATAGATAAGGCAGTTCGGTTTTGATGGCATTAATTTTTTCAGCCGAAATACTGAGGTTTTTTGGTAATGGATTGTTTTGTAATGGTAAGGTGACTTCACGTATCCAGGCTTGTTGGATATTCACTATCTCTGTGTTGAGTAGGGCTTGTTTATTTCCAAGTTTTAGGGATTTCTCCAAGAAATGGGTTAATGTGTCAGTAATATCTGATAGTTTATCGATATCATACTTTTCATGATCTTTGAATGCGGTATTGATATGAATAAATGCATCCAATATTTTATCATTATTAATATTACTGCGTGCTGCTTCAAGTTCCTGATCTATTTTTTTACTCTGCTCCAGGATAAGAAATTTATTAGATACATCGGTATGAGTAATCCAATGGCCATTTTTATCTAATTTCACCGCAGGCCAGTAACTAAATTGTTCTGGATAAGCCGGGTTGGCTACTCGCCAGGTGTGGTTTGCTTCATCCCATTTGACTTGATAATTAGCACCAGATTCCTTTATATAGTAGTTCTGTTTAATTGCTGTTTCCACATTAGCAGGGTGTATTGAATAGACCCCTTTATATATTCCCTCATTTGCATGAGGGACCATTTCGTCGAGTGAAATATTGCTGACTTTCCATTCATTTTTAAGTTTACCAATCCCTCTGGTACTTTTGCTAAAAATATCGGCGAAACTTTTCTCAAGTTTAATGCTATTTTTTATCACACCTACTGCGCTTACAACTCCTCGGTAAGTTAAGGTCAGTGTTGATCTAATCGGTAAAGGCTCGATTAAATCAATTAATCCGCCGAGCAGAATGCGAGAAGATTGACGCAAAGTGATTACGCCATGCTCTGGTAATGTTCTGATAACCGCTGTAATTAAAGCTCTTCCGGTTAGACCGGCTTGTCTGAGGCGCAATGTGGTCTGTGTGACTTTTGCGGCCATTGATTCAGTCAATGACATACCTAGGGTAGCAACAACTAACAGCACATTTGCTGTATCAAAGACAATGGAGCCAATATCCTCTCCAGTTAATTTATATTCACTATCGGTTGTTGCTTTATAGATAACATTATAGAAAGGAATAAGAATGGTTGCCGCGATATGCCAACCAGAGGTAATATCCAGCGCCTGTTTACTTTTTATTGCAATATCGTTTAAGCCTTGCTGTATTATTGTTGTGGTAACAGAAAGTAAGTTCTCTTCTTTATGAAAATTAAATTTAGGTGAACCTGTGAAGCTAATTCCGACATTCATTCCTGAAGTTATACCGTAATAATCATTCCAAAATGCGTCGTAAGAATATTTATATCTGTTTGTTTCTGAGAAACCACTCAAGGTTTTGGCCCGTACATAGCCAATCGGGAAAAGTCTTTTTCCTGTACGAACCATTCTATTTGCCATTAATATCCCCATACCTATCTCTATTTTTTGCTCAATTAAAAATAGTGCATTGGGTCTAGACATAGCACGTAAGGTGGGTTGGCTATCAACTTGTTGTTGGGAATATTTTTTTGCTTTCACTCCTCCTTGTATTGTTGAGACAACCAACCAATTACCCTGATACATTTTTATCATGGCGACATTTCCCATGCCGTGTTCGACTGAATAGAGAAAGGCTTCTTCTGGTGGATTAACAATTTCTTCGGCAGTTAATTGCGCAGCCGGAGATGAAAGTATTAACTTACTGAGTGAAATGGATTCATAATGACTGTATTTGTTTTTATAAACATTAAATTGCTCATTAAAATTATATTGTGAATCAAATTTATCTCTCTTTTTGAAATCAATAAAAGAAAAATATCCTGCTGGCTTTACGTTGCTTTTATTGAAAGGATTAAGTTTTTGCTTGTCATTTTCAAATAATTTTATTGTTTCTAATGTAGAATACTTAAATGCTTGTTCCTCATTGGAATTCTCTTTTCTCATTCGATAAATGATTGCGGCTGTTAAAATAATACAGCCTTCCATTTCAATATGTTTTGATTCTTGAGAAAGAACATGATCAGTATCATAGTGAATATTATGTTTTTTAAATAATAATTCAGCCTGATCTTGGGCAAAAATGATATCGCGATAATCACCATGACCTTGAGTCATTTTTCCGATTTTAGGGGCAATCTGATATAATAGGGCACCTAATGAAGATAAGACTAATAAATGATACTTAGCAGCTTGTAGAGTTTGCAGTTCAAAAATATCTTTCTGACTATACTCGGTACGATGTTGTTTTTTTAATGCTACCTCTTCTTTGGCTAGTAGAGCTAATAGTATGTCATCTCCAATGCTGATACTTTGGTTTGTTTCTGGATGAGTAATCGGAATGCCTGGATTAATATTATTAGCAGAAATTAAACTATTCACCTTTTCAATGCCTTTTTTATAGGATTTGAAAAGATCTTCTTTATCTTTGATTCGTTGGTTATAATCTGATTTTTCTTTATCACTTAACGTTACATTGCCATCTGACATAAAAGTTAGCAATACATCTGAATAGACCTCATCATCGATTTCTCCGGTAGAGAATGCCTGACGATATATTTTTAGTAAAGGTTCTTCCGCATTGATACCCAGTTCCTGCCATATATCGGCTTTAGTTTGATCTGAATTGACTTTATTTTTATTTATGCTTGCTAATTTTTCATGAATTTCTATTTTTGATATTAAAATATTGATTGCTGTATCGATATCAGAACTATCATAATTTTTTATGAAAAAAAGGTTGAATATATTGTTAATGTTATGCAGTAACTCAGAGTATTTTATTTCGGAATATTCATTGAAAACGGCGTTCACAGCTTGTTTTAAAGTTTGTTGTAATTTAGTTGAGTATTTATTATAAGAAAATAAATTTTCTATGATATATAGACTCACTTTTTTAATATCAGAGGTTATCCAAGTTGGATAGTCTTGATTGCCTTTTAATAGGTAAGTAAAAATATTGTCACTATTTTTATAATTTTTCGTATTATATTTAAAATACTCTCCATTGACCACGGTATATTCATTTTCTTTTGATTGATAGGCATCGTTTTTATTTTCTACATCATATTCAAAATGTGACATATAACCCTCCAAGTTGATTAAATTTATTTAGCTATATAGCTACCGTATCCATCTGATTTATAGAAATGATTGCTCATATAAAAATATTATTTTTTGATTTTAAAGTCACAATCGTAAGGCAGGGTAATTATAGTTAATATCAGTTAATATCAAATACCAATTAATAACATTGTAAAATTATTAATTAGTATAACTATATATAAATATTTATTTATAGTTTTTTATAATATGGTTAAATATAAGACAATGTATCCGTTGAGGAGTGGGCTGATAAGGTCTCTGTGGTTAATACGGGGTATTTATTAAAAACACTCTATAGCGAGTAGTAAACAGTAGAAATAGTAAATATTTGTAAAGAAGTGGAAAGGGAAATGTTATCACTGTGAGGGGATAATGATAATGGTTCAATATAGTGACACCTCGTATCGAACAGAACGAGATGTAAGGTTAGAACAAACTACAGCGATTAAACTGTAGTTTGACTCAGAAAGGGTTCAATTAAGGGAAATCAGGCCGTAGGGCGGGCGACAATATTACGCGTTTCCATTCTGACTTCATCAATACGAACATCAAGAATATCGTTCAATTGGTAAGCGACTTCACCTTTGATAATCACTGTACCGGTCTCTTGGCTACATTGCAGCTCATCACGCACGGCATGTAGGAATGGTGCCGGTATAAAGGCCACTGCACCGTTATCGACCAGTCGGACACGTAAACCACCACGGGTGATATCAATGACTTCTGCGGTAAATCGTTGTTCTGTTCCTGCGTGTGGTTGCAGGAAGCGGGCATACAGCCAATCCCCTACATCTCGTTCAGCCATACGATTCAGTCTGCGACGTTCAGCCAGTTGTAAACAGGTTTCTTCTGAGGGTTGTTTCACATCCGTTTTTTGAATAATCGCTTTCAGTAAACGGTGGTTAATCATGTCGCTGTATTTACGGATCGGTGACGTCCAGGTGGCGTAAGCATCAAAACCGAGACCAAAATGAGGGCCGGGTTCAGGTCTAATTTCTGCGAAAGTCTGGAAACGACGAATGCGACTATCAAGGAATTGTGTTGGCTGTTTATCCAATTCACGGCGTAATTTGCAGAAGCCGTTTAAGGTTAACAATTCTTCTGTGTTAGCATCGACACCATTTTCTTTCAGTAATTCAACCACTTGTTCAATTTGCAGTGGCTCAAAACCCATATGGACATTGTAAATACCAAAACCTAACTTATCGCGTAGTATTTTTGCGGCGCACAGGTTAGAAGTGATCATGGCTTCTTCAACAATACGGTTAGCTGTGCGGCGTTGTTCTACTACGATATCCAGTACGTAACCATTATCATCGAGGATGAAGCGATAATCAGGACGATCTTTGAAAATAAGCGCATTTTGGTGGCGCCATTGGTTACGGCGATCACTCATTTCCTTCAGGAGCGTGATTTGAGCCTTAATCGCTTCGGAAGCAGGTTCCCAAGTCCCGGTTTCTTCCAGCCAGTCAGAAACTTCGTCGTAAACTAATTTAGCTTTTGATTCAACCCAGGTAGAGAAAAACGCAATATCATCACTCAGTTGACCATCTTCCAGAATAGAAACTTGACAAACCAATGCCGGACGACGAGCGTTAGGGCGCAGAGAGCATAAATTCTCTGACAGGTCGCGTGGCAACATGGGGATATTAAAACCCGGCAGGTAGTTAGTGAAAGCACGTTGATGGGCGATTTGATCCAGTTCGCTGTCAGCCGCAATATAAGCTGTTGGATCAGCAATGGCGATGCTGAGTTTCAGGCTACCGTCATCTTGCTTAGCAATATGCAAAGCATCGTCCATATCTTCCGTGGTTGCACTGTCAATAGTGACAAAATCCAGCGACGTTAAGTCAATGCGCTCAAGATCGCCATCGTTCATCTGGCAATCGGTAGCCATAGCGGGAGCATCACGTTCCAGGTTATGGCGAGTGAGTGTTACCCACCAAGGGGCGTAGTGATTGTCGCCTTCAGTGATATAGCCGGTAATTTCTGCATGAAAACCACGGCTGCCTTTCAATGGATGATGACGCATTTCAGCGACAGCCCAATCACCATGTTGAAATGGATGAGTGACCTGATTGGTCGGCCGGCAAGGGATAGCATCTTTTAGCAGTGGGTGATCAGGAATGATCCATAAACGGTTATCATTTTCTTTTTTCTGGACACGGCCAACGAAGCGACTTAGAAATGGTTCGACCAATGTTTCTGGCTCGGCGATCTCTCTTTCTTTATCAGTATGAATAGCGGCAGTCACTCGATCGCCATGCATAACTTTTTTCATGTGTGGGGGAGGAATAAAATAACTTTTTTGCCCATCGACTTCTAAGAATCCGAATCCTTTTTCGGTACCTTTGACCAAACCTTCTACTCGAAGTGTTTGGGAATGAAGTTGCTGTTTTAGCTGTGCAAGCAGCGGGTTGTTTTGAAACATAATATCCGCGGAGAAAGTTGAGGGTTATTATCAGATAGTTTTTTAGAATAACAGTTTTACGCGAATTGATGATGTCGAGCAAGCAACATCTGCAAAATAGCGTAAAACAGTATGGAAATTGCAATGAAAATTACAATAGTTACTCAGGGTAAATTTTTTCTTTAAATTCACATAGATCTTCAATAATACAGGAACCACAACGAGGTTTACGGGCTATGCAGGTATAACGACCGTGTAAAATAAGCCAATGATGACAATCAACTTTAAATTCAGCCGGGACAACTTGTAGTAATTTATTTTCGACTTCATTGACATTTTTACCGGGCGCGAATTGAGTACGATTACAAACGCGAAAAATATGGGTATCGACTGCAATAGTCGGCCAGCCGAAAGCGGTGTTTAATACCACATTGGCTGTTTTGCGGCCAACACCTGGCAATGCCTCCAATGCAGCACGATCTTCGGGAACCTCGCCAGCATGTTTTTCCAGTAATATCTGGCAGGTTTTAATTGTATTTTCCGCTTTGGTGTTATACAGACCGATAGTTTTTATATACTCTTTCAGCCCATCTACACCAAGGTCAAGTATTGCCTTGGGGGTATTAGCAACCGAATAGAGTTTCGCTGTGGCTTTATTAACGCTCACATCTGTTGCTTGCGCTGAAAGCAGTACTGAAATAAGTAACTCAAATGGTGTTGTGAAAACTAATTCAGTTGTTGGCTTTGGGTTGTTATCCCGTAAACGCGTTAAAATGTCGATACGTTTCTGCTTGTTCATATCAAATGGAACTGTCCTATTCTGGTAACATGGTTATTGCACGGCTTTTTTCTTTTATTGCCCTAGTTTTCATTTTTTCGTCAATAAGATATTTCGCTGCCAGCATTAATCCCAAACCGATAAAAGCGCCGGGTGGTAAGATCGCTAACAGGAAAGGGGAATCCATATGAACGATTTCTATTCGTAATACTTTAGCCCAATTACCCAGCAGTAAATCAGCGCCATCAAATAGGGTTCCATTGCCGAGAATTTCTCTAATAGCACCAAGAACAAACAGGGCAAAAGTGGCTCCTAATCCCATTGCTAAGCCATCAATCGCAGAGGGCATAATTGGATTTTTCGCTGCATAGGCTTCAGCACGGCCGATAACAATACAGTTAGTCACAATCAGTGGAATGAAAATCCCCAATGATTCATACAGACCAAAAGCGTAGGCGTTAATCAACATCTGGACAGCACTTACAACCGAGGCGATGATCATAACATAAATTGGAATACGGATCTCATTGGGTACCCAACGACGCAAGCTGGAAACCGCAATGTTGGTACAGACTAGAACCAGTGTCGTTGCCAGCCCTAAGCCGAGCGCATTGGTTGCAGTGGAAGATACGGCTAACAGTGGGCACAATCCTAGCAGTTGTACTAAAGCGGAATTGTTTTTCCATAGCCCTTGGATAAATAATTTTTTGGTTTCACTCATGATTTTTCTCCACAGGATTCTAGAGAAGAGAGATGTTTAGGTATAGTTTGTAAATAAAGTGTGGTTCGTTTGACTGAGTTTACCACGGCGCGTGGGGTAATAGTGGCGCCGGTAAATTGATCAAATTCACCGCCATCTTTTTTCACTGCCCAGTGCTGGTCATGATTTGATGTGATGGTTTTCCCTGAGAATACATTAATCCAGTTTGAAATCCGGGTTTCAATTTTATCCCCTAGTCCTGGGGTTTCATGATGTTCTGTAACCCGTACACCAAGTACTTTTCCCGAGAAATCTGCGCCAACCAGTAATTGAATAGCACCGGAATAACCATCCGGTGCAGTACTTTCTAACGCTGCCGCTACGGGTTGACTATTTTTACGGGCTAGATAGAGACGATGAGGCAAGTTATTGCCCAGAGCATCCGCATTGACTAGATAACACTCGTTTTGTATATCATTGTCGTATAGGGCAGGCGGAATAACCTGATCAAGCAGCGACTTGTGCTGTAGTGCGGCTTGTTCTGCGATAGTACTTTTGGTGAGTGAATTCACGACAGCCGTCAACCCGGTGGTAATTGCAGCAAAAATGGCTAGTGTGATGCCGTGACGTCGCATGGTTTCTAACATAACGGCTCCTTATTTATGCCCGTAAACGCGGGGTTGGGTGTAATGATCAATGAGTGGCACGGTGATATTCGCCAATAAGACCGCAAATGCTATGGCATCAGGATAACCACCATAAACACGGATAACCCAGACTAATAAGCCGATCATGGCACCAAAAACCAAACGACCTTTGGGTGTCGTGGAAGCACTGACGGGATCGGTTGCAATAAAGAATGCACCTAGCATGGTTGCACCGGAAAACAGTTGTAATAATGGTGGCGAATAATGAGATGGATCAATCAACCAGCTAATGAGTGCGCATAAGCCTAATACCAGGATAAATGCCACAGGAATTTGCCAGGTTATCACTTTTCTGTTCAGCAGAATCAACCCACCAACAAGATAAGCAATGTTGACCCATTGCCAGCCAATGCCAGCCAGAGATCCTTGCAATATAGGTTGGCGAAGAACGTCATCAATATTGTGAGTCAATAAACCGGTTTTGAAACTATCCAGCGGTGTAGCCTGGCTAATTCCATCGAAACCTTGTTGCAACTGCTGTAATGTTGTGCCATCGGGAGTATGACCGCTGAAGATCACCATCAGACTGTCTAGCGGTGTGATTTGTGTTGCCAGTAAATCCATAGGAGGCAACCAGCTGGTCATTTGCACTGGGAATGATATTAGCAGTACGACATAACCGACCATTGCCGGATTGAATGGGTTTTGACCAAGGCCACCGTATAAGTGTTTGGCAATAATTACCGCAAAGGCAGTTCCCAATACAATCAGCCACCAAGGAGCCAGTGGTGGAAGGCTGATCCCTAAAAGTAAACCTGTCAGTAATGCAGAATTATCCTGCAAACGAGGCATAATTGCCTGTTTACGCAAAGATAGGGCAAATGATTCTGCAAGTAGGGCGGTAATCACTGCAAGCAGGAGCTGGAACAAGGTACCGTAACTAAAGAAGTAAGTTTGTACTGCAATACCGGGGATCGCTGCCAGCACAACCCACAGCATAATGCGGCTGGTACTTTGCTGATCGTGTGTAAAAGGCGAACTTGCGACTTTTAGTTTTTTATTGTCAATTTGAACGGGTCTGAATTTCATTTATAACAATCACTATTCTATTGAAATTTTCTGTTGTTCCTGAGCGTCTTTTTTGGCCTTAACCCTGGCAATAGCGGCGGCGACGGCAGCTTTACGTGGATCGGTTTCTTCCGCTGACGGTGTTTCTGCCTGAGTTTCAGTTAATTGCTGTGTTTGGACTTTCTTGGCTTTGACACGAGCAATGGCAGCGGCGACGGCAGCTTTACGTGGCTCGGTTTCTTCCGCTGACGGTGGCTCTGCTTGAGTTTCAGCTAATTGCTGTGTTTGGACTTTCTTGGCTTTAACACGAGCAATGGCAGCGGCGACGGCAGCTTTACGTGGCTCAGTTTCTTCCGCTGGCGGTGGTTCTGCTTGAGTTTCAGCTAATTGCTGTGTTTGGACTTTCTTGGCTTTAACACGAGCAATGGCAGCCGCGGCGGCAGCTTTACGCGGATCAGTTTCTTCCGCTGGCGGTGGTTCTGCTTGAGTTTCAGCTAATTGTTGAGTCTGAGCTTTCTTGGCTTTGACACGGGCAATAGCGGCAGCGACCGCATCTTTATGAAGATCTTGTTTTTCACTAGCGGTAGTTTCTGGTTCTCTCGCTTCTGGTGATGGTGTTACTTCTTGATTTTGAGCTGCTTTTTTCGCTTTAGCTCTGGCAATTGCTGCTGCTAATGCGGCTTTGCGTGGATCTTCTGCACTTGGTGGTTCAGATGGAGCAATACTAATATTTTCCACCGCCTGTTTTTCCGCTTGACGAGCGCGAAGCTGCTCTTTTCTTGCCTGACGAGCAGCTATTACTGCGGCATTATCAGGTATTTGCCCCGGTTCTATAGCAACAATTTTACCCGCGTTAGCCTGTTTTTCCTTCACGCGGGAAAGCGCATCTTGTACAGCGCTCTTATCTTTATTATCAATTTGGACGGTCGATTTTTTGTGCCTTTCCTCTCGGGCCAGTTTTTCTCGTTCCATGCGCGCCTGCTTAGCTTCGAAACGAATTTTGGCTTCGGTTGAACGGCGGTTTTCCTGATCCAAGGCCCGAATTTCGGCTTTCTCTTGGCGATAATATTGCACTAGAGGAATATTGCTTGGGCAGACATAAGCACAGGCGCCGCATTCAATACAGTCGAACAGATTGTGATCTCTGGCTTTTTCGTGCTCTTGTCCCCGACTGAACCAATAGAGCTGTTGTGGCAATAAACGGGCAGGGCAGGCTTCCACACATAATCCACAACGGATACAAGCTTCTTCCGTTGTATTTGAATCCATTTCCTGATGGGATGGAGCCAGAATACAGTTACTGATCTTAACGATGGGCACGTTGAGGTCAGGTAGCGTAAATCCCATTAAGGGCCCACCCATAATGACCATCTGTTCTGATTGTGGTGCAAAGCCGGCTAACTGGAGAAGAAATTGTACCGGAGTACCGAGCCGCGCCCAAAAGTTACCCGGCGAGGTGATGGCTTCGCCAGTAATTGTGACGATGCGCTCAATCAAAGGTTCTCCATCAATAATGGCACGTTTGATTGCAACCACTGTACCTACGTTCTGCATCAGTACACCGATAGTAGAGGAACGGCCACCGGAGGGGACTTCTTTACCGGTCAGTATCTTGGTCAGTTGTTTGGCACCGCCAGAAGGATATTTGGTTGGGATAACCCGGACGATAATCGATTTATCGCCCTTTAGAACGGTTTTGAGTTCTTTTATTGCTGCTGGTTTATTATCTTCGATACCAATCAGGATCTGCTCCGGTTTAAGCAGATGTTCCAGAATACGAATGCCCTCAATAAGTTCGCCGGCATGTTCCTGCATCAGGCGGTCATCCGCGGTGATATAAGGCTCGCATTCTGCGGCATTAATGATCAGTGTCTTAAGACCATGACGGCCGCTTTGTAGTTTGGCTGCGGTAGGAAAGCCGGCTCCACCTAAACCTGCGATACCGGCCCGATGGATTCGGTCAAGAATCGTATCTGTATCCAGTGATTGATAATCCGGTGCTTGAATGCGTTCACCCCATTGATCTTTCCCATCAGGGCACAAACGAACGCATAACTCTTTCAACCCGGATGGGTGCGCTGTAATACACGGTTCAATGGCAATGATTGTGCCGGAAGTCGATGCATGCACCGGTACAGTACGACCAGTGCCAAATGTCAAAGGTTGGCCTTTAAGCACTTCATCACCCACTTTAACCAGCAACTCGCCTTCCGTACCCAAATGTTGTTGCAATGGGATGATTAACTCTTCCGGTAGTGGCGCAATGCGTAAAGGGGTCTGGCTGGATTGCAGCTTCATTTCAGGTGGATGAATACCACCGGCGAAATCCCAGATTTTATTCTTATTGAGCAAATTAAATAAATTAAACATGGTGTTCAGCCTCAATATTTTTGACCGGGGTACTTTTAATGGAAGTGGCGAGAGGTGGCTGAACAGGAATATTTCTAACTGGAATAGCTTTTAAATCCCATTTCCAGTTGGAAGTGGTTGTTGCTACAGGGATCATCGTAATACAGTCTGTTGGACAAGGAGCAACGCACAGGTCACAACCGGTACATAAATCTTCAACAATGGTATGCATGGCGCGTGTAGCACCGACGATAGCGTCTACAGGACATGCCTGAATACATTTAGTGCAACCAATGCAATTTTCTTCATCAATAAAGGCGACTTTGCGTGCAGGGTTTTGTATGTTTGCATCACCATCTAATGGTTGAGGATCGATACCGAGCAGCTCTGAAATTTTCAGCATGACTTGCTCACCACCCGGTGCACATTTGTTAATCATCTCGCCATTATTCGCTACGGCTTCAGCATAAGGGCGACAGCCTGGGTAACCGCATTGTCCACACTGGCTTTGCGGCAGAATATCATCAATGTTTTCAACAATGGGGTCCTCTTCCACCTGAAAACGGCGGGCAGCAAACCCTAGGATTAACCCAAAAATTAACCCTAGCGCACTGAGTGCACCAATAGCAATCCATAACGATGTCATCAGAATTTCACCAAACCACTAAAGCCCATAAAAGCCAAGGACATTAAACCCGCAGTAATAAGACCAATAGATGACCCCTTGAAAGGGGCGGGTACATCAGCAACAGCCAGACGTTCGCGAATAGCGGCAAACAATACCATAACAAGAGAGAAACCGGCGGCAGCACCGAAACCATAGATAGCGGATTGTAAAAAATCGTGTGATTGATTGATATTCAGCAGCGCCACACCCAGTACAGCACAGTTAGTCGTAATCAACGGCAAGAAAATACCCAATAACCGGTATAACGTCGGGCTGGTTTTGCGTACAACAAGCTCTGTGAATTGCACCACGACTGCAATGACAAGAATAAAGCTCAGAGTACGCAAATAGATTAAGTCCAGTGGTAATAAAATAAAGGTATTCACCAGCCATGAACATACAGAGGCTAGTGTCATAACAAATGTTGTCGCAAACCCCATCCCGATGGCAGTTTCCAGTTTTTTAGATACGCCCATGAAAGGGCATAAACCGAGGAATTTCACCAAGACGAAATTGTTAACCAATACGGTTCCAACAAATAAAAGAAAATAGTCAGTCATTGCTGTGCCTGAAAATGAGTTTGTTGACTTTTTATTAAATTATAAGTATGCCCTCGTTTTACCAGGGGCAATCTATTGTTAATGATAACAACCAAAGAAAGTTGAGGTTATCGATCTTGTGTGAAAGTCATTTTGACTCGATGAGAGCGTTTAATGTAGGGGACAAAAATAGCAGTTGCCAATAGTGGCCATGCTAATGCACGCAAAGCTATTTGATCAGGAATAGGGGAGAAAGCGAAAGTTTTCAATGCAATTAATACGGTAACAATAAGCCAAATAATAAAAATTTGGGGAAATCTTTTTGATCGAATGAAAAGCAGTTTCAATACCCATAGGGTGTAACACCACATTACCGCAGTAATGGCAACAGAAAGAAACCACATTAAAGTAAAGTGATTATTCCCGGCACTCAATGCATTGTTTTGACTAAAAAATGCCACAATATATAAGGCGAGCATTATACTGGCGCTGAGAAAGGTCATAATCAGATAAGCCGCCGGAGCCAGAATCCAACCATTAATTCGATGGTAATCATTGGTTTGATACATAAATCATTCCACTTGAAGCTATATGAAAAAAGAATAATAGGCGATTCTGATAACTTAGGAAATAGATTGATTGAAAGATCTTCAAGGGTAGATTCAGAGATAATTTGCGCAGCGGTCATCACCGATGATATTTTTTACGGATGCTGAATTGCTGCATATTATTAATGAGTTTGAGAGGCTGTTATGCGTGAACTGTTAAAGGTTGGGCTGGTGGGGTATGGTTATGCGAGTAAAACGTTTCATGCACCATTAATTGCTGGCACTGCTGGTGTTAAATTGGCCGCTATTTCCAGTAGTGATGCTGAGAAAGTGAAATCAGATTGGCCAAATATCCCGGTGATATCCCGCACTGAGGATCTTTTTAATGATCCCGACATTGACTTAATCGTTATTCCGACACCTAATGATACGCATTATCCTCTAGCACAGAAGGCATTGGCAGCGGGTAAGCATGTTGTGGTGGATAAACCGTTTACTATCACAGTTGAACAAGCTGAATCTTTAAAAGAGCAGGCAGAAAAAGCGAATTTATTACTTTCTGTATTTCATAACCGCCGTTGGGATTCCGGTTTTTTGACGATAAAGTCGTTAATTAAAGAGAATCGTTTGGGTAAATTAAAATATTTCGCATCCCATTTTGATCGTTATCGTCCGGTTATACGTCAAAGATGGCGTGAAGCGGCAGGGCAAGGAAGTGGCATTTGGTATGATTTAGGCCCTCACTTACTCGATCAAGCGGTTCAACTGTTTGGTAAACCGCAATCTATTACGGCTGATTTGGGAATGATTCGCCCACAAGCGGAAGCGGTGGATTATTTTCATGTATTGCTGAATTACCCGGATATCAAAGTAGTTCTTCATGCAACAACTGTGGCGGCGGCTGAATCTGCTGTTTATACGTTGCATGGTATGGAAGGTAGTTACGTAAAATATGGTCTTGATCCTCAGGAAGAGCGATTGAAAGCGGGGGAAAGGCCACTGCATGCCGATTGGGGATATGATATTCGTGACGGTGTTATGACACTGTTAAGTGGAGAGGAGTTAGTGACTGAACATGTGCCGACTTTGCCTGGTAATTATTCTGCTTATTATGCTGCTATCCGTGATGCGATTACGCTAGGTAAACCTAATCCAGTCACGGCAAGTGAAGCCATTCAAATTATGAAATTAATTGAAGCCGGTATTCAGTCGGCAAAACAACAACGAACAGTCATTATATGAAAACGTTAATACTGTGTGATGAGAAGATTGGACGTAACCAGTTTACTGGAAAGGTAATTGAAAACAGTAAATTCCTTAACTGCGATTTTTCAGGGGCCGATCTGAGCGAAACGCAGTTTATCGGTTGTCAGTTTTATGACCAGGAAAGTCAGATGGGGTGTAACTTCAGCCATGCTGTGCTAAAGGACGCCAGCTTTAAAAGCTGTGATCTGTCAATGGTTAATTTCAGGAATGCTAACGCCCTTGGTATAGAGATCAGGGAATGTAGGGCTCAAGGTTCAGATTTTCGTGGAACCAGTTTTGTGAATATGATTAGTTCTCGTGTCTGGTTTTGTCGTGCGTACATAACCAAAAGTAACTTGAGCTATGCCAACTTTTCTAAGGTTATTCTTGAAAAGTGTGAGTTATGGGAAAACCGTTGGAACGGTGCGAATATTCTTGGTGCAAATTTCAGTGGCTCCGATCTTTCTGGTGGTGAATTTGCCGCTTTTGATTGGCGTGCAGCAAATTTTACACACTGTAATCTAACTAACTCAATGCTGGGTGAACTCGACATTCGTAGCATTAATCTGGAGGGCGTGAAAATCGATACCTATCAAGCGTCGGAGCTGATGGAACGGCTTGGTATCGTGGTGATGGAATAAACTCCCGCAGAATTTCTTAAGATTTGTCTATTTTCAGCTATTTAATTCTTAGTAGTTAGCTTGGTAAACCGGGCTAACTATTTGCAAAGCAAGGAAAATAACTAATGACTTGGTGGCAAAAGATAAGAATAGATCCTTTTTTGATGATATTAGTGACGGTAGTCGTTATTGCGACATTCTTGCCTTGCGAGGGAGAAATTAAAGTCTGGCTTCAACGGCTAACGACGGCTGCTATTGCTTTGCTGTTTTTTATGCATGGAGCTAAATTATCCCGTCAGGCCATTATTGCCGGCATGGGACATTGGCGGCTTCATTTAGTTGTTTTTCTCAGTACTTTTGTCTTATTCCCAATTATCGGATTAGGGTTGAATTTGCTAGTACCCGAAATCATGACATCAACGATTTATTGGGGATTCCTTTATCTTTGTGCATTACCGGCTACGGTTCAGTCAGCTATTGCTTTTACCTCTGTTGCTGGTGGTAATGTTGCCGCTGCCATTTGCAGTGCTTCGGCGTCCAGTATTCTGGGCGTGTTTTTATCGCCAATATTAGTCGGGTTGATGATCCATACACAAGGCGAAGGCAGCCCCGATACGCTGGAAGCAATAAAATCCATAATTCTTCAATTGATGGTTCCTTTTATTATTGGGCATTTGTCGCGGCCATTGATTGCCCGTTGGGTAGAAAAACATAAAAAACTGGTTAATATGACTGACCGGTCATCGATTCTTTTAGTGGTTTATGTGGCTTTTAGTGAGGCGGTGGTAGAAGGTATCTGGCATAAAATTGATGGTTATTCGCTACTGATGATTGGGGTGGTTTGCTGTGTTTTATTGGCGGTTGTGTTGGTTATTAATACTTATATTGCCCGTTGGTTAGGTTTTAATAAAGAAGACGAAATTACGATTGTTTTTTGTGGTTCGAAAAAGAGTCTGGCTAATGGCGTGCCAATGGCAAATGTTTTATTCCCCGCTACGACGGTTGGTGTAATGTTGTTGCCGTTGATGATTTTTCATCAAATTCAGTTGATGGTGTGTGCAGTATTGGCGCAACGTTATGCCAAGGGGTTAAAATAAAAATAGATATAAATCTATGGTAGGGAATGATTCAATTATCCAAAAAGATAGTTAATATGACGAATTGAGGCGACTAGGGTATATAAAAAATCATTTAACAATAAACCTATATTGTAGGCACTAACAGCGATTTTTCTTCTGAGGCAATCCGTAATGATATACGGTCATGGGATATATCCTTTAAATTGAGTAATTAGCAAGTTGTAAGCAAACCATTAGTCTAACTAAATTGACTAGACCAATAAAAATAACTATGCTTAAAGTATGTACAACAAGAGGTCATTTTATGGAAAAGGTTAACATCTACGACGCGAAAACTAACCTGTCCAGAATTATCCAGGAAGTCGCTCGCACCGGTGAGCCCGTAGTGATCGCCAAGAATGGTCATGCATTGGTTAAAGTCATCGCATACAGAGAAGATAAACCTAAGCGCAAGCTTGGTTTTCTCAAAGGCAAAGGTAGCGTCCCCGCCAATTTTGACGATATGAACAGCACCGAAGTTATTGATATGTTTGAAGGAAAATACTCCTAATGGATTTGTTGTTAGATACCAATATCCTGCTGTTCATGGCATATGAACCGGAAAAATTGAAAGCAGATATTGTTGATATACTTGAAGATACCGACAAAACTCTTTGTTTTAGTGCGGCGTCAGTATGGGAAGTGGTCATCAAAAATAGTCTCAACAAGCCTGATTTTTCCGTAGATCCCAAACAGTTCAGGGATGGGTTGTTTGAGGCTGGTTTGATAGAAATCCCCATAAAAAGCGAGCATACGCTTGTTGTGAGCGATTTACCTGAAAAACTACATAAAGACCCGTTTGACCGGTTAATTGTCGCTCAGGCGAAGCACAACAAGATTCCACTGATCACAAGTGATAGTAAGCTGATAAATTGTGTCAGTGATTATATAACCGTGATCCCTAATAAATAGCCAAAATAAGTCAGGAATGGAATCTCCATTCCTGCACTGTTTATATTTAACGACTTGCTGCTTTCATACGTAATGCCTGTTTTTCTGCATCACTGATAAAAGCGGTTTCCAGCCCATTTATCTGAGCCTGGCGAATTTGAGCAATAGATAAACCCGCGGCAGGTGCGGCAACTTCATATTCGTGGCGGATATCGATGCCTTCAACGGCCGGATCATCGGTATTAATGGAAGCAAGAATACCTTTTTCCAGGAATCGTTTCAGTGGATGGTCCAATAAAGAATTGACGGTGCTGGTTTGAAGGTTTGAGGTTAAACAGGCTTCAATACCAATACGGTTTTCAACCAAATAATCCATCAATACGGGATCGGTAATGGCTTTTACCCCATGACCAATACGAGAAGCTCCTAATTCCCTAATTGCTTGCCAAATACTTTCAGCACCAGCGGCTTCGCCGGCATGAATGGTTATATGCCATCCAGCATCACGGGCTTTGGTAAAATGAGATTGAAAAAGATGGCCGGGAAAACCTAACTCGTCACCCGCGAGATCCAATGCAGTAATATGTTGCTGGTGAGCCAGCAGGCTAGCTAATTCCTCAGTACAGGCTTGTTCACCAAAAGTTCTGCTTAAAATTCCGATAAGACGGATGTCGATATCGTTATTTTGACGGGCAGAACGGATACCATCAATAATCGCTTCAACGACCCCTTCAACCGGCAATCTGTGGTTCATCGCCATGTAATAAGGGGAAAAACGTAATTCAGCATAATCTAGCCCAGTATTGATGGCATCTTCAACATTTTCGATAGCAACACGACGACAAGCGTCCAAATCAGCTAATACTGCCACACCCCAATCAAGTTTTTGCAAAAAACTTACTAAGCTTGGTTCATTTTCAATAATTTGTACGTGAGGGAGTAGTGATTCCAGATCATTTGCTGGAAGCTGAATATTATGCTGGTTGGCAAGATCTAAGATAGTCTCCGGTCGGATATTTCCATCGAGATGGCGGTGTAAATCTGTTAGTGGGAGTTTTATGTCAATCACATTCCAGTCCTTTTTTATATAAAAAAGCCAGTCACATACGTTGACTGGCAATTTAACAAAACGTTTATGGGCGCGTTTTATTGCACAGGTTTCACAGTACCTTCTGCTTTCACTTTTCCATTGTCGTGGGGGGTGTCGCCTTCTGGCACTATTTGCTCTGGTGCTTCATCATCAGAAGGGTCGGATAAATTGTATTCAGACATGAACTGATGTAAGGGCATTTTCTTACCATTCATTTCTACATTACCGTCTACATAGTTGAATTTAATGCTGATAGCATCTTTATCAACCGTGGTAATTTTAAACAACTGTCCTAATTGTTCAAACTGTTTTATCTGTTGTTCAGCATTATGTTCAGCTTTTGCTTTATCCACACCATTCATTATCATCGACTGAGTAGCGAACTCAATCATCATAGGTTTTGGTAATGTAACATTCAGAGACATGTTTTGAATTAAAGTGCGAATAGCTTCTTCTGTTTTCATTGAAGACAAGCTACTTTTATCTTTCGGCAAGCTCTTCAAACCCACTTGGTAATTAATGGTGCTTTCACCTTTAGTATTCTTCCAGGTCAATGGCTCAATACCAAATTGTGGATTGTTTTTCAGCAAAATAGGCAGGTTAGAAAATACCGCGTCAATAATCGCTGTGTTTGCCGCATCGGAAGAGAGATCACCAGACGCGAGGGATTTAGCTGTGGCATCATTATATGCTTGGGTGAACTTACGGACAGATTCACCATCCAGACGATCCGCAGTAATTGCAAACTTACCAGAACCAAAATCAATGTTTTTCAGTTTAAGACCATCTAAACTATAAGTGATTTTTCCTTTCAGATTAGTTTCATCTTCACCGATATTTGAATCTATTTTAACTCCGGAAAGCATCATATCTTCATTGCCGATGCCTTTTAGGCTGATTTCCTGAATTTTGATGCTTTGATCGCCAATATAGATATCAAATTTGCCTTTTTTGTTAGCTAGGTTTAAATCAATACCTTTGACAAGGAAATTTTCGTCATTTTTATTGATGACTAACTGGTCACTCTTGATTGCCAGTGATATCTCTTTCAGATCACGGCTGAGATCGGAAGTCAGTTTGGCGCCGGAAAAATTGAACTTAGCACCATTTTTTTCAAAATCGACAGGGACGATATCAACATCAGAAATAACAGAACCACTATAACTGACACGTGAATCAGAAGTGAACAGTGATTTTCCTTTAGTGATTTCAAACAGGGGTTTTAAAGATTCATTATTTTCCAGCTCGGAATGTACGGAAGCCATACTAGGAATTAAGGTTAATTTTTTCACTTGTGCAAGTGGGAAAGGCCCGTGATCAATCACCGATTTAATTGAAATCTCTTCACCGGGTTTGATTTCTGCGTTTTTAACGCCGTCTTTAGCTGTCAGAACAAGACGGACATCAGAACTGAACACGCCACGGTGGAAATCTTTACTCTGTAACATCAGACCTGTTTCAGGGAAGGCTTTTTTCATCTCAGCATTGGCGCGGGAAATAGATTGATCTATACGTTGTTCAATCTGTTTACCTGTATACCATGAAGCTCCAGTCCAGGCTGCTCCCAAGGCAACAATAATGCCTATTGCCACTAACGATTTTTTCATAATGCAAATCCATCCTTTTAATGCATATTTTGCAGGTAATATGCATTCTCTTGGTATAAAAATGGCCGTTAACACAACTTGGAGTGTAAGTAGTGCTTAACAGCGCCTGTGAATAAGTTTTAGGCCCAGATTGGTATTATTAATTAAAAACCCGGGCGGTAAAACCATCACCGTGAATTATCACAGCCTTTTCGGCAGCAGATATGAATACTGACTCACCTGGGAAAATTCTCAATTGGTGTTCGCCAGATTGTATAACTGTTTGACCTTCAACACAAAAAACAATCGATGCTGAATTGTTATCAAGCGTAATTGACTGTTCCGATAGAGAATAAATAGAAAATGCAAAATCATCCACTGGAATATGGAAATTTTTAGCTGTTTTTTCCTGTCTTGGTAGCATAAATAAGGTGTTTGTTGGTTTTGAAATAAAGTCAAGGTTTGCCATTAGCTCAGGAATATCAATATATTTGTTGGTTAAGCCCGCTCGTAGGACATTATCTGAGTTTGCCATCACTTCAAGAGCAACGCCTTCCAGATAAGCGTGAGGCGTGCGGGCGCATAGAAACATGGCTTGACCAGGTTCAAGTTCGATGACATTAAGTAAAAGTGGAATAAATAGGCCATTGTCGTCAGGGTAAAATGCCGTCATTTTTTTGATGGAATCCCAAGGTTCTCCGAGCCGACTATTCAATGCTGATTTCAATACGCCAAGAGCTAACTGCTTTTGTTTACCACTCATATTCAGTAATTGGGAAAATAAGCAGGCAAGATTCTGTTCATTTGGTGTCTGAATAAAGAACGGAATTTTGGGATGGGCCGCAGTAATAAATTTCAGTAATTGCGCGATTTCGTTTAATGGACGGAACCCATTCATTGCCCGGAAAGGGGTAAGGGCATAAACCAATTCGGGCTTATGGTTATCATCTTTGTAATTTCTTTCCGGGGAATCCAACGGAATACCGGCGATATTTTCTTTGGCAAACCCCTCTTCTGCGGATTTTTTATCAGGATGAACCTGAATTGAAAGAGGTTGAGCGGCGCACAATACCTTAAATAGGAAAGGCAAACGGTGAAATCTATCTGAAACTTTTTTCCCCAGATATTTTTCCGGATCACTGGCTATTAATTCATTTAAGGCAATGGGTTTTCCCGTTTCTGGATTGACTACAAGTGAACTGCTTTTAGGATGGGCACCCATCCATAATTCAGCCATTGGCAGATTATCTGGATTTTCAACACCATAAATATCCATCAGGGCGGTTTTGCTTCCCCATGAATAGCGCTGGATCTGATTTATCATCTTCAACATGGCCGTTACTCTCTTTTTAAAAAAATCAATCTATTTCCTTTCTACCACAATACGATAAATACGACTTGGTTGGCATAATCAGGAACTAATATGTGGCATGATAACAGAATGCTAATCAGTTTATCTGCAAAGACTGATTATACCCTATTGATTTCAAGATGCATCGCGACGGCAAGAGAGCGAATCCCTGGGAGCATAGGTAACTATGTGACCGAGTGCAGCCAACAAAGAGGCAACTTGAAAGATGACGGGTATATGCATATTCGATTATTCTGTGTGTTAAGGAGAGATAGTAATGGCAGCCACTCGCATTGAAAAAGACTCAATGGGGCCTATCGAAGTACCTGCTGACCAATTGTGGGGAGCGCAAACTCAACGCTCACTTGAGCATTTCCGCATTTCGCAGGAGAAAATGCCGGTTGCATTAATTCATGCTCTGGCATTGACCAAACAGGCTGCGGCCGGTGTCAATATGGGTTTAGGCCTTCTGCCGCAAGAACGTGGAGAAGCAATTATTGCTGCTGCGAAAGAAGTGCTGGAAGGTAAACATCCGACAGAATTTCCGCTTGCTATCTGGCAGACCGGTTCTGGAACACAAAGTAACATGAACATGAACGAAGTGTTGGCGAACCGTGGTAGCGAGATCCTTGGTGGGGTGAGGGGGAATGAACGCCTTATCCATCCTAACGATGATGTCAATAAAAGTCAGAGTTCTAACGACGTTTTCCCAACAGCAATGCATGTTGCCGCTGTTATCGCGTTGCGTGAACACCTTATTCCTGAGCTGAAAATATTACAAAAAACATTGGCTGATAAAGCTGAAGCTTATAAGGATATCGTTAAAATTGGTCGTACCCACCTGCAAGATGCGACGCCATTGACCCTTGGTCAGGAAATTTCTGGTTGGGCTGCAATGTTAATGCATAATCTGAAACACATTGAAGACAGTATTCCCCATGTTTGTGAACTGGCGCTAGGGGGAACTGCGGTTGGCACCGGTTTAAATACTCATCCTGAATATGCTGTTCGTGTTGCTAAAAAATTGGCTGAATTGACCAATCATCCGTTTGTTACTGCACCAAATAAATTTGAAGCACTGGCGACTTGTGATGCGCTGGTTCATTCTCATGGGGCATTAAAAGGTCTGGCTGCATCCATGATGAAAATTGCAAACGATGTTCGTTGGTTGGCTTCCGGCCCTCGCTGTGGTATCGGCGAAATTTCAATTCCTGAAAACGAACCGGGTAGTTCAATCATGCCAGGTAAAGTTAACCCAACTCAGTGTGAAGCGGTGACAATGCTTTGTGCTCAGGTGATGGGTAATGATGTTGCTATTAATATTGGCGGTGCATCTGGCAACTTTGAGCTGAATGTGTTCCGTCCAATGGTGATTAATAACTTCCTGCAATCTGTTCGCTTGCTGGCGGATGGTATGCGTAGTTTCAATGAACATTGTGCAGTTGGTATCGAACCTAACCGTGATCGCATTACTCAGTTGCTGAATGAATCTCTGATGCTGGTAACAGCGCTGAATACACATATCGGTTATGACAAAGCCGCAGAAATTGCTAAGAAAGCCCATAAAGAAGGGCTGACATTGAAACAATCGGCGATGAAACTGGGTTATCTGACAGACGCAGAGTTTGATGAGTGGGTTCGTCCGGAAGATATGGTTGGCAGCTTGAAGTAATTGTTGTTTAGACATGAAAAACTGACCGGAGACGAGTGCTCCGGTTAGTAGAATGTACGGGAGCATTCTGGAAAAATATCATGCGTTCATGCAGATGCTGGAGCAACCGCTTTCTGACACCCTCGCACTGGACAAGGGTTTACGGCGGTTTTTGCTAAATCTCACGATATAAATGTAGCCTTGGAATAATCAATTCCAGTGGTTTGGCTTTGGGTTTATAACGATGCACTATGGCATTGGCATCGTAGTTGGCAAGTCTACCTATCTTTGGTTGGTTATCGCCATAGTTAACATAAAATGCAATTATTGGCAGGGGACAAGCATACTGCACCTGTTTTTGTTGTTCCGCATACCAGACTCGTGCAATGGGCTGCACTTTCACTGGACGTTTGATTTTTAAAACCACATCATTAGGTAATTTTTTTATGTCGATAATTTCTTTGGCGACTAATGCTGCCCACTGTTCACGAGAATAGGGGGAAACTGCTCGTCCAGCGTTATAGCTTTTCTCTAAACGTTGTAGAATTTGATCTTTTGTGACTTTATTGATGATATTTTTATTTGCCCAACCAAAGCGAACTGAATCGGGATTGATAAGGGGAGTGATGGTTCTGTAAGCGTTTAAAGTTATCAAACCATGTAACTGACTGTGAACAAACTCAAACCGTTGTTCTTTATCCACTCCTGATTGCACAGTTACGATATGTTCAAGTTCTGCTTTCAACTTATTAATTTCCTCAATCAAAAGTAAAGCAGAGCGATATTGTTGTTGGTTCACAGAAAAACATAATACACCGGGAAGACGAACGGCAGCTTTACTGCTGATATTTTGGTTGTTGTGATATATAAATAGCTTCTGGTAATGATTTAACCCTATATTTAATGCGTCATTATCCGTCGCTTCATTAACAATTATTTTCGTTACTGGCTCATGTTCACTGCCTTTTTCTACATCAGGCAGAATAAACACATGAGCGGCCAACAAAGAATAGCTATTTAATTGTTCATACAGTTGTTTCAACTTATTCTCTTGTCTTTGAAAACAACTATTCAAATCTTCAATTGATAAATATTTACTCATTTGAATAACACAATTAGTTACAACATACTTTTTATTATAAAACAAAAGGAGCAAACATCAAACTCAAATATGTCAAATGCACATTCAACCACCTATAAAATTTGAAGGCGACAATGTGGTCAGGAATGTCACTAAATGATACCACTGAGAGAAAAAACACAAAATATCAATGCATTGAACGTTACTATGAACAAGACTGTTTGGTGGAAATGTTCATTTCAGCAGCACAGAAACAATACTCGGGGTGGGGCGAAGGCGGATTTTTACTGTCACCTTTGTGCCATACGCCACACAAAGCCATCGAATATTAAAATTCAAATAAACAATAAAAGTTATAATATCCTTGTGTCGAAATTCATGGTTGGATTGTAGATGTCATTTATTATGAATTTTTTAGATATTTATATATCAGGATACTGATGTTGATTATTGAGCTTCATTAAAAAGACACAATAATTAAAATATCTACCTAAATGAATGTGAATACCACATAAACTAACGAAGAATGATTATGGGAATACTCACAGGCAACGATACTCCGATCCCAGGAAAATCCTATATTATTCATCCGTATCCAGCGGGTGATTACGCGACTGCTGTAACGGTGGCTAGTAAGTTTCATGCAGCGCCGGGGAGCGTGTCATTGGCAATATGGGAGAGCACTATACCACACCAAAAATTTGAGTGCGTCTGGGAAGGAAAGAGGGGAGGCTACCTTGGCTTTATTTGCCGGGCCTCCCCTGTAAGTGATCACGGGGCTTACCTTGGCTACAACGCTCACGAGATACTTATCTGTAAAGCTCAGTACCAACAAAAATGGGAAGATATGGCTGTGGTTAAGCGTTCGTCTGGAGGATTCGAGTGGTGTATGAGAAAGGATGACCATCTTGCATTTGTTGGAATTCAGGGCAACATACAACTGAAAATACTTAGAGACTTTACCACGACATGGGGCTTCACCGAGTGGTTCTGACCTCTAAATCCAGCACTTAACTGCTGGATTTAGAGGTCAGAACATACTTGTTCGGGTTATCTCATCGGTGCCCACGAATATTAGGGAGGCTTAGGCATAATCTGTTTTTGTTTTGATTATATTAATGATATGTTAATTAATTTAATATATAAGGAAGGGTGATGAAACGAAAAACAGGGTTTTTCTTTGATGAACATTGTTTTTGGCATAGTACTGGCGCGTATGTAGTTACTTTACCTGTCGGTGGTTGGGTTCAACCTACTTCTGGAACTGCACATGCTGAATCGCCGGAAACAAAAAGGCGGCTAAAAAATTTGATGGATGTATCGGGCTTGAGCCACTCTTTGCACCTTTCTTCGGCATCGCCTATTGATGAGCAAACACTACGTAAAATTCATCCGGAAGAGTACCTGAAGCGGTTTAAGCAAGTCAGTGATAATGGTGGAGGAATGCTTGGTATAGAAGCCTCTCTGGGACCGGGAAGTTATGAAATTGCTAAGCTTTCAGCCAGCCTTGCTTGTGCGGCGGTGGAAGCAGTGCTTAGCGGTGAGCTTGATAATGCTTACAGCCTTTCTCGACCACCAGGTCATCACTGTTTACCTGATAAGTCCATGGGATTTTGTTTTCTAGCAAATATCCCATTGGCAATTGAACAGGCAAAAGCACGTTTTGATTTAAAACGAGTTGCGGTCATTGATTGGGATGTTCACCACGGTAATGGTACTCAGCATATTTATTGGGAGCGTTCTGATGTTTTGACCATCTCGATACATCAGGATGGTTGCTTCCCTCCAGGATACAGCGGTGAAGATGATATTGGGGAAGGTGAAGGAATAGGTTATAACCTGAATATCCCATTACTTGCTGGAGCCGGACATAATAGCTATATCTATGCAATGACACAGATAATACTTCCAGCGCTTGAACGTTTTAAACCGGAACTGATTATTGTTGCCTGTGGCTATGATGCGAATGCGGTGGATCCTTTGGCCAGGATGCAGCTCCATAGTGAAAGTTTTCGGGAGATGACCCAGCTAGTGCAACAACAGGCAGCAGATAGTTTATGCGACGGAAAACTAGTCGTTGTTCATGAAGGCGGGTATGCGGAGTCTTATGTACCATTCTGTGGATTGGCTGTACTTGAACAGATGAGCGGCATTCGTACGGAAGTCAAAGATCCAATGTTAGATTCTATACGCTTGCAGCAGCCAAGAGCTAAGTTTGAGCTATTTCAACAACAACAGCTTGATAAACTTAAAGAAAAATTCGGTCTTTGAGCTTTGTTGCGTAGGTTTGTTCCACATAGTTTGGGAGCAAACCTATATTAATTGAGTTCAATAGATGGAACAAGAAGTTCGATAAACAGGAACAGCATCATGCTGTTCCCGATAATAGTTATTTTATAATCAAGCAGGGCTAATTGTTGTGTCAATTACTTGGTAAAATGCATTTAGGGTATCTGAGATTGTCCAAATACCCAGTATAACGTGATAGCCTTGATAACCCTCTGGTAAGGTACATTTATTAATAACTCGGTTGCCCGGCATTTTTTCCTGATAATCCTCAAAGCAGAAAGGTGTACTATTAAATTGCTCTCTGGTTAAAGGTTTATTGGGATCCCAATTAGGTTTGGTAATAAAATATTCCCAACTTGAGGTTTTGTGTTGAATCATAATTTCCCACTGAAACTCAATATCACCGGCAGTAATAGGAATTTTTCTCCAGCGATCTTCAGTTTGAACATCCAATGAGCCAAAATGACCAATGCCAGCGCTAGCAATATGGCCATCTTCCGGACCAGTTTGCGGAAAGCCTTTCTTAGCTTCAAGAGATTGAGGCTCATACTTAACTAACCCACAATCCGTATTTTGTTCATTTCCCTGTGCAGAACAAAGGAATGCACGACTTCCTGGACTATCAATATAACCATGAGCCCATGCGCCATTAAATAAAGCTGTAATTATCGTAGCGGATAAAGTCATCACTTTCACTTTATGTTTATACATAATAGTGTCCTCCATTTTACAGGATAATTTATCTACGACAAATAAAGCCCCAGGACTTAGCTATCAATTCTAGATAAATATAATATGATTATCCATTTCATAAATTGATTAACAATCTAATTATATTAAGTTATTGAAATTTTGTTTGAAATATGCCTGTTACTATTTTTTGTAATATAAAACGATATGATTTTTCTAATTTATTCGATATGGTTCATATAATAGACAGTTGATGCATCTTAGGTAACGCCCGCTATCTTAAAAACACTTATTTATAGTTATGGTGATATATTTTCATCAGAATATTCCTATTCAGATAATTAAAATAAAAAATTATCGATATAAGGTAATAAAAACAATTGATTAAAATATTAAATCATCTCATATTACGGTTTAAAACAACCAACCTGTCCAAAACCGTAATATCTACTTAAGTACTATAATAATATTCTACTAATGTTTAATAACATAAAGATCTTTTGTCGACACAAAACCCAATGGGCTCATATAATACCCACCAATATAAGGTTTGACTAATCTGACACCGATATAGTAATAAACAGGAATTGCTGGTACATCTTTTGCCAAAATATCTTCTGCTTGCTGAAAATATTTTCGATCATTTGTTGCTTTAGCTTTATTTATCAAATCATCATAAGTATGATTGCTATATAAGAATGTATTATTAGAACTATCAGTAACAAAATTATTTAAAAACGAGGCAGGATTATCGTAATCAGCGATCCGTGCATATCTCACCATCTCAAAATTACCTTGATGAATAACATCCAACATAGCTTTTCGTTCTTGGTTCTGCAAAATAATATCTACATCCAGACTTTTTTTCCACATTGAAGTCGCCGCAATAGCAATCCGTTTATGCTCTTCTGACGTATTATAAAGAAGTTTAAATTTCAATGGGTTACTTCTATTATAACCCGCTTCATTTAATAACTTCCTAGCTTTCTCAATTCTTGCTTGTTGTGTCCATGATGCATAATCAGGTTGCCCTAAATTCATTCCTCCAGTATTTGGTGGAGTATGATTATAAGCAGGTTCTTGACCTTGCCCCAAAACTTTATTCGCTATAATCTCTTTATCTAAAGCCAAATTTAATGCCTGCCTGACTCTGAAATCATTAAAAGGTGGTTTTTTATTATTAAAATCATAATAATAAACACCTAATGCTGGTGTGATATGAACTTGATTACCTAATTTTGTCTTTAAGGATTTAAATAAAATCGACGGGATATTCTTGGTGATATCAATTTCTCCGGCTAGATAACGATTGATATCTGCCGTTTCTGATGCTATTGGAAGGTAGGTGACTTTATTAATAACAGTATGAGCACTATCCCAATATTGTGAATTCCTGATACCCACAACTTTCTCATTAACAACCCATTCGGATAACTTAAATGGCCCACTACTGACAAATACATCGGAATGAGTCCATTTTTCGCCATACTTTTCAACCGCTTTTTGGCTTATAGGTACCATAACAGGGTAGGCCAACATCTGTAAAAAATAGGATACGGGTTGTTCTAACGTCACTTCCAAAGTTAAATTATCCAGCGCTTTTACACCTAATTCATCGGTTTTTTTCTTGCCAGCAACAATATCTTTGGCATTGACTACATGCATGTTTCCAAGATAACTGCCATACGGAGAGGCAATTTTGGGATCAACTAAACGTCGCCAGCTAAAAACCACATCATGGGCAGTAATAGGGGAGCCATCAGACCACTTTATTCCTTTTCTTAGATGAAATAACCACACTTTATGATCTTTGGCTTCCCAACTGATCGCTAAATCAGGATTGATTTTTCCATCACTGCCCGCTCTGATTAATCCACTAAAAAAATCATGAATAATATTAAATTCAACATCATTTTCAACTTTATGAACATCAAGAGACACAGGTTCTGAACCATTATTGCGAACGATATCTTGATTAACTGACAATAATGTACCTGCTGGAATAATTGCGGCATGAGATAATGCCAGATTGCCAAATATAATACCTGTGAATAAGGATATATTCCTTAATGTTTTATTCATCGTTTGTTCTCCAAGAGAATTTCATTTTGGGGATATCTATTTCAGGGAAGTCAATTTTTTGATAATTAAGGTTTTTATATAATTTTGCAAACCAAACCTCAGAATGTTTATGACTATTTAAGATATTAAGTTAAAATTACGTGATTCTATTGAATACCCTATTTTGAATGTAAGAGGTATAACTATAATTAAGTATTAGCATAAAATACTTAGGGCTACTTCATCAATATCATGAAATTTAAGCAATAAATCTAATTTATTTTTTAATTATACACCTTGAAATATTCACTTATCACATGAATTATTTTAAGGCATTCATTTCAGCGTTAATTTATTAATCAGATTTAGCAAAAATTTTCAATAAAATGTGATCTATACCCAATGGATTTCAAGATGGATCGCGACGGCAAAGGAGCGAATCCCCGGGAACATAGCGAACTATGTGACCGGAGTGAATGAGTGCAGCCAACAAAGAGGCAACTTGAAAGATAACGGGTATATCAGCATTTAAACCCTTTTTCCTAAATAACATTCAACGGATGAGATGCAATGTGGAGGCTAATATGAAACATAAAAAAATAAGTGATGAAGCCGATGAACAGAATAATGATCTGAGGGCCAGCCGTCGTCGTTTTATTCAAGCGAGTGCGGCGCTTATATCTATTCCCTTTGTTTCTACCCGCCAAACAACCGCCGGCGAGAAAACAGACCAGAGCTCACTACCGATTAATGTTATTGATACAAGTGAAACGAAAGTCATACCCACCTGTAGTACATTTGATTGTGGAGGAAGATGCGATATCCGAGCACATGTCCGAGAAGGCGTTGTCACCCGTATAACCACCAGACCTGATCATGAACTTGATGAAGCAATGCCGATCATGCGAGCTTGTGTCCGCGGCAAGGGCTATCGCAAATTTGTTTATCATCCTGATCGTTTAAAATATCCGATGAAACGAGTTGGTAAGCGGGGAGAAGGAAAATTTGAACGAATCTCCTGGGATGAGGCGACAACCATTATTGCAGATAAGCTAAAAAGCATTACTGAGAAATATGGCCCAGCTTGCCGCTATGTTAGCGTTAATACCGCGATAATTGGCGGTGTATCATCAGGTGATAAAATGTTACGTCGTTTACTCAATATTACCGGCGGACATTTACAATATTACCATTCCGTGAGTATGGGCAATACCGCGGCAGCCACGCCCTATACCTACGGTGTGGCAACTTCGGGTAGCACACTGGATACCTTAGAAGATACCCCGTTGGTGATCCTTTGGGGCCATAATCCGGCTGAAACTATTTTTGGTCACACCAATCACTATTTCCAGAAGATGAAAAAAAACGGCACCAAATTTATTGTTGTCGATCCCCGTTATTCTGATTCTGCTTCCTCGTTGGCTGACCAATGGATTCCTTTGCTGCCAACAACTGATAACGCATTAATGGATGCAATGATGTATGTGATTGTCAGTGAAAATTTGCACGATAAAGGGTTTATTGATCGCTATACGATTGGTTTTGATGAAAACAACATGCCGGATGGCGTTCCTGCCAATGAATCTTTGGTTGCTTACCTGACAGGCGCTAAAGATGGCATTGTAAAAACACCGGCATGGGCTGAAAAAATCACTAAAGTGCCGGCAAATATCATTTGTCAACTTGCCCGCGAATATGCCGGCACGAAACCCGCGGCTCTGATTCAGGGATGGGGGCCACAACGTCATATCTGTGGTGAACGTGTTGCACGTGGTTCAACAATTTTAGCCACAATAACCGGTAATGTGGGTAAAAAAGGGGGATGGGCAGCCGGTTTCGGTAGTGTTGCGGGTAATAAATATCTTTACGGACTTGATCTTGGTAAAAACCCGGTAAAAGAAAAAATCTCTGTAATGAACTGGGTCCAAGCAGCCGATGATGCCAGTAAAGTTACTCCGGCAGATGGTTTAGTTGGTGCAGATAAGCTGAATACCAATATCCGTATGTTATTCTCACTGGCCGGTAATTACCTTGCAAATCAAAACCCGGATATTAATCAGGCAGTAAAAATATTGGCAGATGAATCTAAAATTGAATTTATTGTCTCCAGTGATCTTTATCTAACACCAAGCACCCGATATGCCGATATTTTATTGCCGGAAACCAGTTTTATGGAACGCTGGAATATTGCCTATCCTTGGGGCACCGGCAGCTATTTCATTTTGTCATCAAAATTGATTGAACCTGAATTCGAACGGCGTTCTGATTATGAATGGATACGTGAAGTGGCCGCAAAGCTGGGAGTTGAACAGGAATTCAGCCAAGGTCGTGACGAAAAAGCGTGGATAGCTCATATTATGGAATCTAATCGTCGAGCTATGCCAAAAGAAAATTTACCTACTTTTGAGGAATTACAACGGACAAACAAACATCTTTTCAAAATACCGCCTTATGTCGCTTTTGAAAAAAATATTCGTGACCTAGAAAATCATCCATTTCCAACACCCTCAGGAAAAATAGAGATATTTTCTAAGCGTCTATACGACATGCAACATCCTGAAATCCCTGCATTGTCACATTATATACCTGCATTCGAAGGGCCGGAGGATAAATTAACTGAAAAATATCCGTTGCAATTAATTACCTGGAAAGGGAAAAACCGCTCTAATTCAACCCAATATTCAAATCCTTGGTTAAAGGAAGTACAAACCCAGAGGTTATGGATTAATCCATTAGATGCGCAAAAACGCAAAATTAAACAAGGGGATTTAGTTCGGGTATTTAATGATCGCGGTGTTTCTATGATCCCGGCGGAGGTAACTCAACGTATTATTCCCGGCGTAGTGGCAATGCCGACCGGCGCATGGTGGCAACCGGATAAAAATGGTGTTGATTGGGGAGGTTGTGTCAATGTGCTGACATCATCCCGTAAAACCCCGCTTGCACACGGAAACTCTCATCAAACATTATTGGTTGAGGTCAATAAAGCATGAGTGAATGTATATACCCGTCATCTTTCAAGTTGCCTCTTTGTTGGCTGCACTCACTCACCCCGGTCACATAGTTACCTATGCTCCCGGGGATTCGCTCCCTTGCCGCCGCGATCCATCTTGAAATCCATAGGGTATAGAATAATAAGGCTCGTCGCCGTAGTCGCAGTTAAAAGGCTGCGACTTCAGTCGCGAGTTATTTAACGTAATTTCTCTCAGACTTCGTTTTTTAATATTGATGTTGCAAATTGAGCAATCTCTGATATTAACTCGATTGTAAATAATCCTGCCGAGAAATAGCCCCCAAACCTTTTCTTTAAGTTAAAAAAATCATCGATCCTGCTCACAGATCGGCATATTTTCCTGAACAGGAGTGTCGAGAGGTACATCTATGTATCTAATTACTCTTTTATTTTTGTTTTTTAGTTGAAAAATTAACATCTATATAAAAATTGAACATATTAAGTTATAGGTTATATTTTATGTTATCCCATCTATCAGGAGGTAACCATGGCGGTACCAACGCTCAGGCATTTCATTAATAGTCAGTATGTTGAATCTAAAGGCTCCGAATATTTTGACCTAGTAAGCCCGGTCACAGGTGAAATCTATGCGTGTTCTCCTAACGCGACTGTAGCGGATGTTGATGAAGCTTATGCATCGGCTAAAGAGGCATTCAAGATCTGGAGGCGCAGTACACCGTCAGCACGTCAGCAGGCGTTGCTGGCATTAGCCGATGCGGTGGAAAAAAACTCTGAACGTCTGATCGAAGCGCAAAGCCGCAATACAGGGCAGCTCAAGCATCTGATTGCCTCTGAGGAAATTGCGACTTCAGTGGATCATATCCGTTTCTTCGCTGGCGCCGCCCGTTTTCTGGAAGGTAAAGCGACTGCTGAATATCTTTCTGATATGACGACCAGCATCCGGCGCGAACCACTGGGCGTGGTGGGGCAAGTCACGCCGTGGAACTACCCGCTGATGATGGCAGTATGGAAGATAGCGCCTGCGCTGGCAGCGGGTAATACCGTGGTACTCAAACCGAGCGATACCACGCCGGAAAGTACTCTGTTGCTGGCTGAACTGGCCGCTCCGTTCTTTCCTATAGGTGCATTCAACGTGGTGTTGGGTAATGCCAGCGCGGGTGCTTTGGTCGTTTCACACAAAACGCCAGCTATGGTTTCCATCACGGGTTCCGTGCGAGCAGGTTTGCAGGTTGCCTCTTCGGCGGCGGCTAATCTCACCAGAGCACATTTGGAGCTAGGTGGCAAAGCGCCAGTGGTTGTTTTCGCCGATGCAGATATGGACAAAGCGGTAGAGACCATTGCTACCGCGGGATATTTCAATGCGGGTCAGGATTGTACGGCAGCCTCGCGTGTGCTGGTGCATGACTCTGTTTACGATACCTTCGTCGCCAAACTGGTGGCGGCAGCTAAAGCTACCCGCTTTGGCTATCCGGAAGATGAAAAAGCGCTGTATGGGCCGCTCAATAATGCTCGTCAGCTGGAGCAGGTCAAAGGGTTCATTGCGCGTTTGCCCGCGCATGCCTGTATCGAGACCGGAGGCCGTCAGGCCGAACGTTCGGGTTACTACTTTGAACCTACGGTAATTACCGGTCTGGAACAGCACGACGAAGCAATCCAGACCGAGATTTTCGGCCCGGTTATCACGGTGCAGAAGTTCCGCGATGAACAGGAGGCCATAGAGAAAGCTAACGACGTGAAATACGGACTGGCCTCCAGTGTCTGGACCCGCGACCATGGCCGCGCGTTGCGCCTGTCACGTGAACTCGATTTCGGTACCGTCTGGATTAACACCCATATTCCTCTTACGGCAGAAGCGCCGCACGGCGGCTTCAAGAGTTCCGGATATGGTAAAGATCTGTCGGCTTATGGCTTCGATGAATATACGCGTATCAAACACGTGATGAGTTCCAACGACTGACACAGGACATCCGCAATGATTCAGAATAGATCTCCACGCGACTTGGTGTCGCGTGCGCACCACGAGCTGTTTACTGACCGTGATGTAGGGGCGCTTGAGCGTTATTTTGCGCCGCATTTCATCGAACATTCCCCGTTGGTCAAAGAAGGCCTTGCCGGATTACGTGAGCTGGTCTGGACACATCCCGAACTGCGCCACGAAACGTATCGTGTATTGCAGGATGGTGATCTAGTCGCCATCCATGGTCGTTTTACGGGATTAGACGACTGGCCGTTGGTTGGTTTCGATCTGTACCGGGTTGCCGACGGCTTAATCGTAGAGCACTGGGACGGCCTGGTGCCGCAGGCTGCACCTAACGTCAGTGGCCGAACTCAGTTAGACGGCCCGACTGAAGCAGGCCATGACCATGACCGAGAGAAGAATCGCGAGCTGGTGGTCAACTTTTTTACACGTACCCTGATCGAGGGTCACTACGAAGAGCTTGGAAACTACACTAATGGTGAATTGTTTCGCCAGCACAGCCCCGATATTCCCGATGGTACGGTGGCACTCATCTCGTTTCTTGAGCAACTCAGGGATGAGGGGCAGGGCCTGCATTACGCTAAAATTCACCGTACGGTAGCCGATGGGCAGTTTGTTCTGACCCATTCGGAGGGGAGTATCGTCGGAGCGCGTCACAGCTACTTCGAGCTATGGCGCATTGAGAACGGCAAAGTGGCCGAACTTTGGGATGCTATCACCCCGGTACCGGAGGATGCAAAAGCGCTGCATCGCCACGGTATTTTTTAGAGTTGATCGATACCCAGCGCGAAGCTTGCGGTAGCGCCGCAACCGGATGCCCATACACAGGCAGATATGCTGGTTTCGACGCTGGATCGGTTACTTTTACCAGCTTTGGATAGCTATTCACATCCGGCGTCTGTCTGTTGAAGCTCGCTTATTTCAGATTGCTGAGGAGTTTTCATTTATGACTGAATCTATGCTAGCCAAAAGACGCAACGCGGCTATTGCAAAAGGCGTGGGCGTGACCACACAAGTCTATGCGGAGCGTGCAGAAAACGCTGAAATTTGGGACGTTCAAGGGCAACGTTATATCGATTTTGCCGCCGGTATCGCCGTGGTGAATACCGGCCACTGCCATCCGCGCGTCATCGCGGCAGCCAGAGAACAAATGGAACAGTTTACCCACACCTGTCATCAGGTGGTGCCCTACGAAAATTATGTAGCGCTGGCCGAACGTCTGAACCGTTTGGTGCCTGGTAATTTTGCGAAGAAAACCGTCTTTGTCACTACCGGGGCCGAGGCAGTGGAAAATGCCGTGAAGATCGCGCGTGCCGCTACCGGGCGCAGTGGCGTGGTAGCTTTCAGCGGCGCTTTCCATGGCCGTACCTTCCTAGGTATGTCATTAACTGGCAAAGTTGCACCGTACAAAATGGGGTTCGGCCCATTGGTTAACGACGTTTACCATGTTCCGTTTCCGGTCGGGCTGCATGGCATTGGTGTGGAACAAACGCTGAATGCGCTGGAAAATCTCTTTAAAGCCGACATTCAGCCCACGCGCGTCGCGGCCATCATCATCGAACCGGTACAAGGCGAAGGCGGTTTCTATCCTGCTCCTCCCGAGCTGCTCAAAGCGCTGCGTGAGATCGCCGATTGCCACGGCATTGTACTTATCGCCGATGAGATTCAGACCGGTTTCGCGCGTACGGGCAAACTGTTTGCCATGGAGCATCATGAGGTTGTTGCCGATCTGACCACTATGGCGAAAGGTCTGGCGGGCGGTTTGCCGCTGGCGGCTGTAACGGGACGGGCAGAGTTGATGGACGCTGTAGTGCCTGGTGGTCTGGGGGGAACTTATGGCGGTAACCCGGTGGCGATTGCAGCCGCCCATGCGGTGCTGGATGTGATCGAAGAAGAAAAGCTGAATGCGCGAGCGACACAGCTGGGAGAGCAGCTAAAACAGCGTCTGCATGAACTGCGACCGCGTGTCCCGCAGATTGCTGACGTGCGAGGGCTCGGGCTGATGATTGCGGTGGAGTTTAACCATGCGGACAGTCAGGAACCCAATGCCAGCTTTACCAACGCGGTACGTCAGAAAGCGCTGGAGCGTGGTCTGATCCTACTGATGTGCGGTGTACACGGCAACGTGATCCGTTTCCTTCCGCCGCTGACCATACAAAATAACGTTTTTCATGAAGCGCTCAACATTCTGGAGTCTGTGCTGCTCGATCTGACTGAACAATAGATAGAATCTGCTACCTCACAAGAGGGGATAACAATGCACTGGTATTTAAATGTATTAAAGAACTATGCATGTTTCAGGGGGCGAGCCAGGCGTAAGGAGTTCTGGTACTTTTTTTTGTTCCAGATCTTGGCTGTATTTATTATCTCTTTCCTTGAAAGCTACTTTGCCGTTGCCAATCCTGAAATTTATATGGGCTGGTTCAGCGCTGTCTATTTGCTGCTCACGTTTTTGCCCACGCTAGCAGTGAATGCCCGCCGCCTGCACGACATCAACTGTAGCGCTTGGTGGTTACTGCTGCATCTCATACCGTTTATCGGCACTGTTATCCTGCTGATTCTCGCCGGCCTGAAAGGGAACCCTGGCAGCAATAAATACAGCTCAGAGAGCCGGACTCACTCATAGGGAAACTCTCCAGACCAAGTCAGCAGGTGATTTCAAGATCATGACAGGAGTGTTGAAATGACAATGAATAGAAGAGACTTTATTTCTACCGTCGCGACGCTCGCGGGGGCAGGAGTGCTTTCATCCGTATTTCCCAACTTATCCCTGCTCGCCAGGACCTTAACCGCGGCCGATGCTCCCGCCGTCAATGTTGATAAGCTCCGGCCAACACTGTTGAAGGATGCACAGCATAGAGCCAGCCGGTTGGGGCTGGATCCGCGCATCTGGAGCTGGCATAAAGACGCTGCTGCTGGCACCATGCCAGCCAATTATTATGAAGCTTCTTTGGCTGACTGGCCCACTTTTGGAAGCCTGCCTGAAGACCAGAACTGCGAGGTTGTGGTTATCGGCGGTGGGTTGCTGGGTGCTTCCACGGCATTGCATCTTGCTGAAGCAGGAGTGGACGTGATTCTGGTTGAAAAGGATAACATTGGTTCAGGCGCTTCTGGCCGCAACGGGGGACAGATAACCCCTGGGCTTGCACGCTGGGAAGCTAAGACCATACTGGAAAAACTTTCATTCGATGAGGCTAAACGCTTATGGCGTTTTGCCTCTGTTGAAGCGATGAATCTCGTGGATGAACTCCGTGAGCGTTATAGTTTCGAATGTGACCGCAAATATGGTCATATCACTGTTGCGGTGCACGCAGGCCACATGGGGCCGCTGGTGGCTAATGCCGATGCCCGGCGTCAACTGGGAGACACGGCGATGAAGGTTATCGGACCGCACGAATTGCAGGAAGAGTATGTGCGTTCGGGCATCTACCATGGAGCAAATGTCGACAGTATCGGTGGGCAGGTTCATCCTCTGGCACTGTTGCGTGGCCTGGTTTATGGTTTCGCCAGACTGGGTGGGCGAATCTATGACAGCACGAAAGTAAAGGGCATCAGGCAGGATGCTGGTGGTACAGTCGTAGAAACTGAGCGGGGAACTATCAGGGCAAGTAAAGCTGTGGTGTTGGGTGTGCATGTCTCCACGGGTGAGTTTATCTCTGGCCCTTCCACCACGGTGCCTTTTTTCTCCTACGTAGCGGTAACGCCGCCGTTGCCAGTGGATGTCAAAGAGCTGATCCCGTCGAATCTGCCGGTCTACGATACACAGTTACAGGTCGACTACTATCGTGCGGTGCGCAACAACCGCCTGCTGTTCGGTGGACAGGGTACTGGCAATTCTTGGTCACCGCGTGATGTGAACAACTATCTGCTTGAGCGTATCAGAACCGTGTTCCCGCAGTTGGAAAAAGCCGAACTAGAATATTCTTGGGGCGGGATCAGCGATCTGACCCTAAACGGTGCCACCGATGCCCGCAAGAGCGGCGACAGAGTACCCGTGTATATGGTACATGGCTGGAGTGGTCATGGCGTGGCGCAGACGGTGCGCATTGGCAAAGCTATCAGTGACGATCTTACCGGACGCAACGACGACTTTACCATGCTTACCTCCATTGCCCACGCGAGTATCCCGCTGGGTTCCTATCTCTCTCCGGTAGCCATTCCGTTGGCTAAAGGTATTCTGGGAGTGATAAGTACGCTTAATCCGGCAGAGATAGTTTCGTTCTGAGCAACAGGGCGTAGGGTTTCGGGAGCCAATGTCGGTTATATTTGCATTGGTTAATGATTATATGTGTGTTTTATACCCGTCATCTTTCAAGTTGCCTCTTTGTTGGCTGCACTCGCTCACCCCGGTCACATAGTTACCTATGCTCCCGGGGATTCACTCCCTTGCCGTCGCGATGCATCTTGAAATCCATTGGGTATATGCTGCCCCATGATCTGGGTCAATAAATATCTCAAATAGCGCCTGTGATAACGCGATACTAATGAGGAACATCAAATGGACCGTATGCTAGAAGGTAAGGTTGTCATTGTCACTGGCGGCGCAAGTGGCATCGGAGCAGGCATTGCTTTAGCTGCGGCGCGTCATGGCGCAGCAACCGTAATTATTGGCGATATCACTGATCAGCCTCGAGAGGGAGGAACACCAGTGCTTCAGCGTCTCAATTCGCTTGGTACAAAAGCCATATTCCACCGGTGTGATGTCACCTCGCGAAGCGAGATGGATGCATTGGTCGATGTCGCTACACCGTTCGGCGGTGTTGATCTGATGGCTTGCAATGCAGGAATTGCATTAGCTACCGATGGCCCACAGATTAGTGCAGATGATTTTCACAAGCTGCTTACGGTCAACTTGGATGGCGTTCTATTTGGCGCACAAGCTGCTGCTGAACAGATGATAAAACTAGGTAAACGCGGAAGTATTGTGGCAACGTCAAGTATGGGGTCCATTAGAACAGGACAACTTACAACCGCCTATTCCACTAGCAAAGCTGGCGTGAATATGATGGTGGCTGCACTGGCCGATGCCTTCGGGCCGTCAGGTATTCGTGTTAATGCAGTCTGCCCAGGACTGATCAATACAGCACTTCCTCTTTCCTCGCCGGAAGTGGCGAAAATGTTTGATGGGTTACGGGAAAGGATGCCTCTCCGAAGATTGGGAGAGCCGGAAGAGGTAGGAAATGCGGTCGTATGGTTAGGATCGGATCTCGCATCGTTTATAACCGGCGTATCACTGCTAGTCGATGGCGGACAAACGGTAGTACTGTGAGAACACGCATTTTTGAGCAGTTGATATATTCCAAAGGAGGGTAGGGTAAAATGGCTGTTTTTCAATTATACCCGTCATCTTTCAAGTTGCCTCTTTGTTGGCTGCACTCACCCCGGTCACATCGTTATCTATGCTCCCGGGGATTCGCTCCCTTGCCGCCGCGATGCATCTTGAAATCTATAGGGTATATATGCTGGAATTTTTTATATAGAATCAACAGAACCGAACATTTTCGCCAGTTTTACCAATTGAGCAATTTCATCATTGGAGGCGCCATTTCTGAGGATATCCAGTACCATCGTGGATTCAGCCAGATCGATACCAAGATTAAATGTCTTGATTTTACGCAGGAAAAAACCGCACTTTTTTACACCACTGACTGGACCTAGATTAGCCAGTATTTCTGGAACACCTTTTAAATATCCTTTATTGCTAGTTTTTTTATTTACCGAAAACTGAAATACAGGATATAAATTCTCTATTCCCCAATTTAATACAATGAGTTTATGATTTTCACCATACTTATTTACTGTTGGGCGGGTCACTCCTAATATATCAGCAACCTTACTGGACTTATAAACACCACCATATTCCCCAAGATGGGCAAGAAAAGCGTTTCTAGTTTCGATAAATTCTTCGTGTTCCTTCTTTTCCGGTGTGATATTTGCCACTATTTCAATATAGTTAGCTCGTCCTTTGACTTCTGTCCAAAATTCATCATCAGAGAAGGTTAACAACTGGGAAATACTTTCTGAATCTTTGTTTTTAAGCACATTAATAAAATGATCAGCAAGATTGATGATGCGTGCTTTGACCAGTTCAAACTGATCAAATCCGCTTTTCAGTTTTACTGTCCGGTCATTGGGTTGTTTTGCTGATGTTTCCATTAGCACCTCAATGGTATTTTACAATTTTGAAAATTAGCTTATAGGAAATTGTAAGATAGGAAAGCTTTTTCACCAATCTCTTTTTAAACAGTCATATTAGTTGGTGATGCGCTAACTCAGTACAGTTTTCCTTTTACTACTTTGATATTTCTATATTTTTAATCGTTTGTGAAAAAGTTTCAAAGTATAGAGATGAAGAGTTAATATCGGTTTATTTTGCAGTTTTGACGATAGTCATAATCCATATTTATTTTAAAATGAAGTTTTCCAGATAAAAGTGAACCTTATTATAGTATTAAAATCCAACTATACGAAAACATACTCTATGGAAAAGAGCATAATAATTTAATCAATTCCAGACTGAAAACAACTCGCAGGTATATTATAAGAGGATAGCTATGAAAATTTGTAGGATGAATTATAACGATCTGTCTGGTAATGGGCGAAATGCTAAATTTCACTGTTATAGCGTTGAGATATTTGACGTTTTTTCCGGTTAAGATCCATACGTCACCAGGTCTGAAAGAAAAATCGAAGTGGATGTGGATACTGGAGGTTGAAATTTACTAAGATTATCTACCGATAGTTCAATCGCAAAAATGGTGAATATTAGTTGACTTAGGCAAGGTTACAACTGATCCTTAAAATGCCAAGTTATCTAGCAAAATGGAAAAACCTGTTTAAATCTCACTTATCATATTAAACATAACCCAATAAAAAGGATCGTCAAAAGAAATAAGAGGTATATATGCATAGCCAAATTAATTCATTGCCCCAATATATGTTAGCGATCAGCATTATTAAGCCCGGAGGCCCGGAGAAATTGCATCTGGTTCAGGTTCCGCTGCCGCGGCCAGGAAAAGGCTACTTGTTGGTAAAAGTAGCGGCGGCAGGTGTTAATCGGCCTGATATATTTCAGAGAATGGGTTCTTACCCACCACCCCCTGATGCATCACCATTACCGGGTTTGGAGATTGCAGGAGAGGTGGTTGCCAAGGGTGAAGGTTGTGAACGCTGGAACCTTGGTGATAAAGTTTGTGCCCTTGTTGCCGGAGGCGGTTATGCCGAGTATTGTCTGGTACATGACTCCATTGCCTTACCCATCTATAGCTTGGATTTTGTTCAGGCAGCCGCATTGCCAGAAAACTTTTTTACCGTCTGGGCTAATGTTTTTCAGACTGGTAAACTGAAACAAGGAGAAAATTTGCTGATTCATGGTGGTACTTCTGGGATAGGTAGTGTCACGATTATGTTAGCAAAAGCCTTTGGCGCCAAAGTTATTACTACCGTCGGCTCTGATGAGAAAGCTAAAGTTGCACACAGTTTAGGTGCTGACTTTGTTATTAATTACCATAAAGAAGATTTTGTTGATCGAGTATTGAAAATCACAGGTAATCATGGGGTTGATATGGTTGTTGATTTAATCGGTGGTGATTATGTCAATAAAAACTATAAGGTTGCTGCTAAATTCGGGAGAATTATTCAAATTGGTATGATGAAAGGAGACCCTGAAAATCTTAATCTGATGCCCTTAATGCTAAAACGTCTGACTCACACAGGTTCTACATTACGTTCTCGCAGTGTAGAGGAAAAAGCAGAGATAGCCAGGGAATTGGAACAACAGGTCTGGCCATTATTGAAATCAGGAAAAGTCAGTCCACTAATTTGTAAAGTATTTGATCTGAAAGATGCTGCTGATGCGCATCGAATGATGGAAGCCGGTGATGTTATCGGCAAGGTTATGCTGGTAAATGTATCATCTTAATAGTACTTCTGCTTAAATCAGGGCTATTTTAACTTGTAGCCCTGCATTCTATCTACTAACCTCTTCGCGTTAGAATAAACACCTATATTTAATAAGGTTAATGACAAATAAATCTCTATTTTTTGATTGGTTTTTATTCGTTCTTTGTCCTTGCGCACAAAATCAGAATTTATATTCAACGTCATTGTTAATATTTTAACAAATATAGTCTATATCTATTAAAAAATGATCATTTATAGATATGTTAATGATTGATCTATTACACCTGATAGATTTTTCTGAATATCTGGAATAATGAGGTATGACCAGCTATTGATAAGTTAGGTGGCATATAATTTTCTGTCTGCCTATCAGAGGATGATAGTAATTTCATTAACAAATAAATCTCTCTGTTGCTGACAGCCGTTTTTGTTAGTTGGAAAAGGGTATGTGATTATGACCAAACAGTTTACTTCGCACTTAAACATTGATGCGTTGTTTTTAGGCCCTAAATCAGAAAATGCGGTTTTTTTTAGAGAAATGATGGAATATGCCGTAAGTGAGCACATGCACTGGCGTTCTGATTTTCACCCAGAAGATCCCGCCTTGGTAACCTCAGTTGATCGTTACGCACCTGATTATAGAGAAACCCTTTATCGGACAGAAGGTATTCTGAACCAGCTATCTGCCAAACTGAAAAACACCTCTGTTCCCTGGTTTTCTCCTCGTTATATGGGGCATATGAATGCCGATACCTTGATGGTTTCCAATCTCGCTTATGTTATGGCTATGATGTACAACCCGAACAATTGTGCCCACGAGTCATCACCGACAACAACGGAGCTAGAAATTGAAGCAGGACTAGATTTATGTCAGATGTTTGGTTATGACCCTCGCCGAGCCTGGGGACATATCACATCGGGCGGAACTGTCGCCAATTATGAAGGGCTATGGGTTGCACGTAATTTAAAAACCATTCCTCTTGCTATGGCACAACACCCGCAATCCAGTGATTTGGTTGCAAATAAATCAGAACAACAACTGTTGAATATATCTCCGTCAGACATTCTGGATTTAACGGATGAATTAAAAAAGCGGGGCATTTTCGAAGAAGTTCGTGAACTTTCTTGCCGTGGTGTTGGGATAAAACAGGGAATGTTTGGCAAAGTCTTGGTGCCGCAGTCGAAACATTATTCATGGATGAAAGCAATGGATGTTCTAGGGATTGGTCAACAGCATATTGTGCCATTGCCGGTCGATGCAAATTATCGTACCGATGTTGAAAAAATGCGTGAAATTACGTTCAGTCTGATAGAGCAGGGAGAACCTATTCTAGCTATGGTAACCGTAGTTGGAACTACGGAAGTGGGTGCCATTGATCGAGTTGATGAAGTTATTGCGTTGCGTAAAGAGTGTGAAGAGCGTTATGGCGTCTCATTTTATGTGCATATTGATGCTGCTTATGCAGGTTATGCCAGCGCAATGTTCCTTAATGAGCGGGGAGAGTTTATGGAATATGATGAACTTATCCGCCGTTATCGTGAATTGGCAATCATTCCGGAAGATATTATTTGGCCTAAACCTGAAATTTATCAAAGTTTCCGGGCCATGTGTCAGGCTGATTCAATCACCGTAGATCCTCACAAAGTTGGATTTATTCAATATGCAGCCGGTGCGGTATGTATGAAAGATAGGCGTATTGTTGACCTAATTTCCTACCGTGCAGCTTATGTTTTTGAAGATGTTGATACTCAACAGGATCAAGCCGTTAACCGGCGTGTCGTGCTCGGTGCTTCTATTATGGAGGGATCTAAAGCCGGAGCTATCGCCGCCGCAATTTGGGCTGCGCATCGATTGGTTCCACTTAATATCAGTGGCTACGGAAAAGTAATTGCTGCCGGTATTGTGACGGCCAATTGGATGGTTAAAAAACTTTTAACCACAGAACCATTGGTTGTTGATAAACGCCGGTTTGAAATTCATGCCATGCCGAATCCTGATTTCCATATGGTCAATTTTACTTTTAAAGAGCAAGGAAATGATGACTTAATGCATCATAATCGTCTTAATAAACGGATGTACGAACTTTGTTCATATGCCTCTGGACGCACTTATACCAATGATTTTTTGACTTCTTCCACCTCCCTTAGTTATGAAGAGTATGGTGATACTCCCTGGCATTATGTTGAACGTTGCGGTTTTGCCCAAGAAGAATGGCAGAAAGTCCACAGTTTATATGTCTTACGTGCTGCTGTGATGACTCACTGTTTACATAATGCTGACGATTTTGACGAGTATTGGGAAAGGCTCCAGAAAATTTTTATTCAAAAACTGACTCAAATTGTTGATGAAGAAGAAAAAAAGAAAGTGGCCTGATTTTCTATTATTAAATATTTGCTGTTGATTCGAAGGGAAAAAACGTGAAGAACCGTACTTTTGGCAGTACTTTTATCATAGCAGGAACAACCATCGGCGCTGGTATGTTGGCCATGCCATTAGCAACCGCCGGTGTAGGATTTGGCGTAAGTTTGATCATGTTGGTTAGCTTGTGGGTTTTGATGAGTTACACCGCGTTATTGCTGGTTGAAACTTACCAATATGAATCCCCTGATACGGGGTTAGGGACACTTGCTCAACGTTATCTTGGCAACGGTGGCAAAATGTTAGCCGGTTTCAGCATGATGTTTCTAATGTATGCATTAACATCAGCCTATATTAGTGGCGCCGGGGAATTACTGACAGTCAGCCTCAACAAATGGCTGAATCTATCTCTTCCTGCCTCAGCAGGTGTTATCCTGTTTACAGTGATTGGCGGAGGAGTTGTTTGTATTGGCACCAGTTCAGTAGATATGGTTAATCGGGTTATTTTCAGTGCAAAAATTATTTTCCTAGTATTGATGTTGGGGATGATGATGCCGCATGTTCAGCATATTAACTTACTGACCATGCCATTAGAACAAGGATTAATACTATCTTCAATTCCTGTGATATTCACATCGTTTGGTTTTCACGGTAGTGTTCCCAGTATTGTGAAATATATGGATGGCGATATCCGTCGACTCCGCTGGGTGTTTATCATCGGCAGCGCAATTCCGCTACTTGCTTATATCCTCTGGCAATTGGCGACACTCGGAAGTATTAATTCCAGCACATTCGTCGATATCTTAGCTGAAAACGCAGGGTTGAATGGCTTATTACACAGCATTCGCGAAGTTGTTGCTTCACCGAAAACTGAGCTTGCAGTACAAATGTTTGCCAACCTGGCGCTCGCAACCTCATTCCTCGGTGTCACACTTGGCCTGTTTGATTTTCTGGGTGATCTGTTTAAACGCAGAAATAGCGTAGCCGGGCGTATGCAAACTGGTTTGTTAACTTTCGTTCCGCCGTTGATTTTCGCGCTATTTTACCCAAAAGGATTTGTGATGGCGTTGGGATATGCCGCGGTCGCGCTATCAATTTTGGCGTTAGTATTGCCTAGCCTCCTGGCATATAAATCCCGTCAACAAAATGAACGTCGATATCGGGTACCTGGCGGTAAACCTGTACTCTTGCTGGTATTTACCTGCGGTATTGCAGTAATAGCAATCCAGATTGGCATAGTGAGTGGAATGTTGCCGGAAGTAGGGTAGACACTGGGTTATCGAAGATAAGTTCTTTTTTGACCTAAAGCGTATTCTCTGACAGACTGCTAGCATAATAGACCTAATTAGCGGAGGCAATTATGAATCATACCCGTTACGAAACTGATGTGGTCGCTTGGGCAAATGAGCAGGCAGCGTTATTACGTGCCGGTAAACTCTCTGAGATTGATATAGCCAATATTGCTGAGGAGATCGAAGACGTGGGCAAGAGTGAACAGCGTGAATTGGCTAGCTGCATGGCAGTATTAATTGCTCACTTATTAAAATGGAAATACCAGCCAAGTCATAGAGGAACAAGTTGGGAAAGAACAATTAAAGCGCAAAGAAAAGAGATTCTTTATGGTTTAAAAGAATCACCTAGTTTAAAGACAAAGTTAGATGATTCAAATTGGGTTGATGTTGTCTGGTCTAAAGCCGTTGCCTCAGCAATGAACGAAACCGGGTTAGACGTGTTTCCCGATGTATCCATTTGGGGTATGTCCCAGATACTGTCCCCTGAGTTTTATCCGGAAAACAATTAAGGAGTTAGATCATCATGGCGAAAGAATTATTTACTGCCACAGTAAAATCTGTAGCTGGATTGAAAGTTGAATGTACATCAAGAGATTTCTCCTTTTATTTGGATGAACCGCGTAATTTAGGTGGTACTGATCAGGGGATGAATCCAGTTGAAGCTTTACTCTGTTCTCTCGGGGCCTGTAAATGTATCGTAGCAAAGGCTTTTGCTAAACTGCACAAAATCAACTTAATTGATATTCACGTTGATCTGGAAGGTGAGCTTGATACTGATGGTTTCACTGGTAGAAATAAACAAGCGAAATTAGGTTTCTCCAAAATAGTGACAAAATTTCATATTAAAGCTGATAATAGTGAAGAAGAAATTCATGCCTTTGTCGACTTTATTAATAGAACCTGCCCGGTTCATGATACTATCGAAAATGCACCAAGTTTTGTCACTGAAATATATTGCGAATAAGATAAATTCTGAGTTGAAATAATTCTGAAAAGGAAAAATCATTTAAGTTAATTTAAAAATCCCTCTACTTTACAGTAGAGGGATTCGTTATAAAGTTAGGTAAATCAATGTTTATCTATCTCTTTATCCCATTGATAACAGCATAAGAAATAATTACTATTGTTTAATGACGTAAACTGTAGTTATATTACAACTTACATTTTCTATACCAACTTTAATATTTAAACCCTGTGCATAAGCCTGGCTTAATAGCTTGTTAATGTTATCAGCGCTTGATCCTGACCAAATATAACCTGGTTTTCCACAGTTACCGGCTAAGCTTCCACTGAATGTATAAAAATAATGTGCAGGATTGTCCCAATCAGCTTTAATTTCTGCGACTCTGACAATGCCACTATTCGTTTCCGCAGAAAATGCAGGGGCGCTAATCATACCAATGAAAATAAATAACATAGATATCAATTTTTTCATATTCTACTCCTAGTTAATAATAAAGAAAATCTGACGCATTTGAAGTGTAAATTATGCAAATAATCTTTGCACCAACTTCACATTAATATAATAGGTGCCTCACATGATAAATAATGCCAAAATTTTTTTCATTAAAATTAAGTAATTGATAAAAGTAACATGGTAATCTTTATCTATAAAAATAACATCAACATTGTTTGAAATAATAAAAAACCTCTACCTACAATGGTTCATAACCAATTCACCAACTAATTATATTAAAACAACAAAAATCCATTCTCATAACAAACTATTTATATCAATATAATTTTTATGGTGAAGATGAAATGATTAATCATCTGTTTAAATAAAATAACAACGATGAATTATTTACTTGATAAATATGTTTTAATATCGCTTTCTCTACTGGACTCTAAGAAGAAAAATTTTTAACAAATCACTTCTATTAAAAAATTTTTAACGTAGAAGTATATATTTCTGGTGTATCCCATTACACTATTAAATAGTTAATATACCCGTCATCTTTCAAGTTGCCTCTTTGTTGTCTGCACTCGCTCACCCCGGTCACATAGTTATCTATGCTCCCGGGGATTCACTCCCTTGCCGTCGCGATGCATCTTGAAATCCATTGGGTATATACATATTATTATTCTAGTAAAAGGCTCCATCGATATGAATAAATCATTGTGCAATTCAAAATCAACATTAAAATCTTATTTAGGTATAGGAAATGAGGGAGTATCTGATAACCTTGTAGCGGTACTTAAAAGCAATTGTGACAATTATCAGTCGTCAGTAAAAAAATTCATAGAACTGCTTGAGTATATTCAAAATAATAATATTCACACGAAACCATTTAATGAATTAGTTTCGCTTCATGAACTTGTAACTCCACATGATTGCGCTGTAGTTTCTATGCTATCAATTCATTTTAATTTAGCCATCGGCACTATCGCTAACTTAGGAATGCAAACTCCATATGTGGAAGATCTTTACCAAAAACTTTGTTCAGGTCGTGCCATTGGAGTATATCTGGCGACTGAGCTAGCTCATGGGAATGATCTAATCGCAATCGAAACACAGGCTAATTATCTGCCGGAAAAAGGCGTATTCATGTTGAATTCACCTAGCCCAAATGCATATAAATTTATGCCTAATACCATGCCTTGTGAATTACCTAAAGTGGCTGTAATTTTGGCTCAGTTAAATGTATCAGGAAAGAAATATGGTATTTTCCCATTTATTCTTCCTCTATCTGCAAATGGAAAATTAACTCCTGGCGTTAAAATTACTCCACTTGGCGATAAGCCAGGGCTTTATTTAGATAACGCAATAACTTCATTTGATAATGTCGAAATTCCTTTTGAAGGGATCCTTGCGGGCAATATGATAACACTGACCAGGGAGGGTAAAGTATCATTGCATACTAAAGAATTAAGAGAAAGATTTTCGTTAATTACAAATAGAATACATTCAGGCAAGTTATGCATGGCAATGATCTCAGTTACAGGGGCCAAATCAGCTCTTCATATAACTAGCACATATGGAAATAAACGAAAAACATTCGGTTACTCAGGTACTATGCCAATAATTAATTATTCTCATTTCAAAGAAGGTATTGCTTGGGATACCCTGAGCACAATCACTCATGCGTTATACTTAAGAGAATTAATAAGAAAAGTTTCAGCTATATTATCAGAATCAGTTAAAAACTTTAAGTTTTCAGATGAACTACTTATTGAAATCATTACTACCAAGTCTCTGTGCACATGGCGTACACAAGAAATATTAATTAATTGTCGTGAGCGTTGCGGCGCACAGGGATTATTTACTGTTAACAAGATATCCCATTATTTGATATCTAATTTTGGTACGATTACTTCGGAAGGTGATAACCTTGTATTATCACTAAAAGCCGGAGGGATGATCATTCTCAATAAGATGAAAGAAATAGAAAAAACATCTTTCCAACATAATCTATTTACCATTTTAAATGATTATATGAACTTTTTATATAAAAAACTAAATGGATTAACAGTGAGTAACAATAAAAAAATAAATTTAGATATGCTTAATAAGCATAGTAGGGATTTTCTAGAACTAAGCCAAACATATGCCGTTTTATCCGTGGTAACGACCATTATTGATACATACCACAACAATAATGATGATGATTTTTATATGATCATCGAAGGTTATCTTCTCGACTGGATTCATCGTAGCATGAGCAATCTCCTGAGAAGTGAAGTGATCAATTTACAAGAATCTAAAAAAATAGACGAGAGACGCATTGAGTATATACGTCAGCATGCAGACAGAATAAATGATTATATTTCCAGTTTTGGCGTGGATAAGGCTGGAATCGAAACGCCAATATCCAGTGATGATTATATTTCCTGGTATGCAAATAATCACCATCAATTAAAAAACAATTAACTATAAAACAGGTTTAAATGCGAGACACTGTTGTGAATATATAGAAAAAATTCGGTGGCCAGCTAAAAGGTCACCGTTAATGAAAGGGCGATTACCTATAACTCTATGGATTTCAAAAGTTGCCGATAATAAGAAAAGGCTTACTGATACCCGCTTTTTCAGCTTTCCTGCACTGATAATCGAAGTCGTGATATGCATGTTGCATCCGCTGAACTGTAGAATAACCATGAATGTTGAAAGAGGTGCTGCATAGCCAGTTTCATTTTCAACTTTCTGTAGCATTTCGACATCAACGTCTGATTTGACCACAAGCGGCCTGCCAGTGGTTCTACCATCATGCATTTTATGCATCACTCCCTCATATTTTTCTTCAAGTATATTATCGTTATAACTTAGCGCAATAATCATGCCATGAAGTGAGCCTGTTACTCTGTTTACTTCTTTAATGTTAAAGAGAACCGGCAAATTCTCTGATCTTAATACAGGGGCTATTGGCATATGGTCATCCCGGCCATTAAGAATGGTTAATTTCTTGCTTCAACTCACCAGTCGGTAAACACAGCGTGGAGTTTGACATTGAAATGAACGCCACCACCAACAATCAGGTTTTCAACTTTTTCACTAGCAATGAGTTTTACCAAGTAAGTTTCTAAAAACTTGTTAGCAATATAGGAAGAAATAACACGGATCTCATATTGACTTAATCCATTTAAGTACCGCAGCAACCACAACGGCATTCTCACATGCTTCACGGCCATTTCCTGCATATATTTAACAGAAAAGCCATGTAAAAAATGCTGATGCTCACTTTTTTCTAAAAGAATTTCTGACGGAAACTTCTTTATCCCCAATAGGGTAACAGGATTACGAGAACTGCTCCATTCAAGCTGGATTTTATCACGTTCGTGGTAATACACCTTCTTTTTAGAAAAATTTTCATCATTAACGCCGGGTAGGAAAGATTTGATATCACTTCTAATAGCTGACATCAAACCACATTTCTTATTTGACAGAAAACCATCGGATAATTTTATTATAATTAGGTTGAGTTTATTAAGTTTATTATCGTCTAACAGGCGTGTTATTTCCGTTTCGTAACCAAGTGACTTATACCCTATAGATTTCAAGATGCATCGCGACGGCAAGGGAGCGAGTCCCCGGGAGCATAGAGAACTATGTGACCGGGGTGAGTGAGCGCAGCCAACAAAGAGGCAACTTGAAAGATGACGGATATATATTCGTCTTTCAACGGCGAAAACCTGTATCGGCGTGGGCAAATAATATTCCGCATGAAAGATCTGCTGCGGAAATTCTTTTCACCCGCTGTAGGGTCTTTATGCAATCTGCCAATGCTTTGTTTTTATCAATTACCACGGTATAGAGAGATGTCGATTCATAATCATCTCCCGTACCATCAGTAATCAATATATGATATTTTTTAGGTAGATTGTTTTCTTTATGATGTTCCCAGGCTTCAATGATGCCATTTATCGCATGGGTAGCATGATGGTTTATTTTCAATTCATACAGATTGACTCTTTTTATGAATTTCTCAAATATTTCTCTATCGTTGCCACATAAAGCCTTTATAGTATGGTTATAATCAATCTCGCCAAGAAAATTAATGACATTCAATTCATCAACGTCATATTTCATCAATTTCAATATTGTGTGGATGGGAACATATTCTCCATCTTTTGAGCGACTCTCTTTTTCATCTTCAATGGCAAACATATCATCGGCATTATTCCATATGACCTCTGAAGCATTATGCCCTAAAAAGAGACATGCGTTCTTATAATGCTCTCTTTTTTTCATCATCGTGCTCATTGTTGGTTTCCATTATATCGAAAGTTCATTAAATGTACTCTTTTATGATATTAAGAACCTTATTGATGTCCTCAACCGTGTGTCCATAGTTAATAAAAAAACGTAAACGAGCTTTATTCTCAGGCACGGCTGGATGCAAGATAGGTTGCACATTGATTAAATTCTCCCTTAGCTTTTGATAAATATAGATACATTTATTTTCGTCGCCTATCATAAGAGGGATAACTGGGGTATCTTTACTGAATCCTGTATCTAAGCCAAGTGCATTCGCTTTATTAACGAAATATTTTGATAATTCTTGTACTTCATGAACTCTGTATTTTTCCTTTTGTATCACTTTAATGGCGGTAAGCGCCGATGCGGTAACAGCCGGTGGCATGCCTGTGGTATAAACAAAACCCGGCGTCATATACCGTAGATAAGTTATAAAGGATCGCTTGCCGGCGATATAACCACCACAGCTTGCAAAACTTTTACTAATTCCACCCATACAAATATCTATTTCAGATGGCATGACATCGCAATGTTCACAAACACCCCGTCCACTTTCTCCCACAACTCCAATGGAAAGACATTCATCTACCATCAACAATGCTTTATGTTTTTTCTTTATTTCAAAAAATTTCTTCAAATTAGGAATATCACCATCCATGCTATAAGCACCTTCTATAAAGAGCATGACTTTCCTGTAATATTTCCTTTTCTTATTAAGAAGTTCATCAGCCATTTGCCAATTATTATGCGCAAACGGTAACATGTCTGCCTGAGACAAATTTCCGCCCTGGAGAAGGCTGTCATGGCTATATTCATCGTACAAAATGAGATCGCCACGCTGCATTAAATGACCAATAACGGTCATGTTAACTGTCTTTTAAGAAGTGGGCGGAATAATGAAACTCGAATCAGCACTAAAACATTTCAGTCCAAAAGGACTGGCAATCAATAATTCGTCTAAATGCACGTCAACAGACCGGATCACGGGTACTGATATCATGGCAGCGTTATGGAGCGCTATAGCAGCGTTTCTGACGAATACAAAGATGAGAGTAGAGATTGTGATCGCGAAGCGTTTTTGAAAGCAGTAAATACCCCTCACCCTAATGGCAAGTGGGGGGGATTTATTGAACAGGAGAAAAAACGCCAGGAACTTATGCTCAGAGTTGCAAAAGAGTGTGAATCTTCTCAGTGATTTGTTTTTCTCTTTTGATTAATTGTTCGTTATCCGCAGGAATTATTTCAGAGGCTATTTGACATTCTGAAAAGAGAATATCTTTCAGGGCATCTTTTTGTACGGGTGAAAGTAGTTGTAACATTGCAATCACGATCCGCTCTGTAGCTGTGATGCTGATTTCCAGCTCGCGGACAGCTTCATTAATTGTTCTGCTCATTAGTTCCTCTTTCTATTAGCTATGGTTACTTGTCGAGATTTAATAATAGCAGATGCAGGAACTCCCATAACGGAACGAATTCAATTGATTATGGAGGCTGCGCATGGAGTGGTCTTTTTTGCATTAGTCACAGTAAAATTTCTCTAAAGGTGATAAACATGAGTGTTCTATTTGGATATAGCGAGATAAAAACCATGATCACCTATGAGGACTTACAAAAAACCGCAGAGGAAGCCAATGAAAAAAGATTCACCCACGTAGAGATATTGAGGGGGTGTATTAGTCATTTTATTGAACAATATGAACAATCTCTTGCAATAGTCGATCGGACTTTCAGGGATCACAAAGGCCAGCAAGAGAAAATTGTGACACTGGGTATTAACGAGAATGGCATATTCAAAGAAAAGCATTTGCATGAACTCAAGCTATCTGATGACTTTAGTTTGTCGTTTGTTATCAAAACTGTTATCACAACGAAAGACCCTCAATCTACATGGATTGCATCCCCAATAACGATAAGCAGGCAATCTGGGGTTGTCACGTTTGTTTTTACTGGTAGCTCTGAAACAGTATCATGTCGTATTCCGCAGGGGAATTTATTAACTGTCTACAGCGAGGCGGCTGAAACTTTGAAGCTAATGACCATGGATCTTATTAAGCAAACCGCTCCAGAATAACCGCCCTCTTTTTTATAATCTATTGAAATCTTGCCGATATCGGAATTCCGATAACGGCATCCTATTAACTCATTCACGGAGCGAACATAGCTCACCCCCACGGACGCCCATTTTATGGGGGTGGATATGAAACTCATGGACAAGCAGCCTGATATATGGATGCAGCTATGATTATGGCTGCTGTCAGTCAAAGAACAGGGTATAGGTGCAATACTATCGGGGACAATGGCTTTTCTCAGGGGTCGCTATAACGGCGGGGGATGGCTGCGTGTCTCAATTGATGCCTTTATGTGTGCCATGTTCGCGTGGTTCATTCGTGACATTTTAAATCTTTTTGGTCTGAATCCTGATTTGGCCTACATCGGTAGTGTGGTGATTGGCTATCTTGGTACGGATTTCATTGGTCAATTACTTCGTAAATCAGCAGAGAAAAGAGCAGGGGTATCAGATGCAAATCAGTGAACACGGTTTAGCGGAACTCAAAATTTATGAGGGTTGCAGTCTAACTGCATACCTTTGCCCTGCAAGAGTTTGGACTATCGGTTACGGTCACACTCACGGAGTAAAGCCAGGTGATGCAATCACAGAACGGCAGGCCGAACAATTCTTACTTGATGATTTGGCCCCGGTTTACATTACTTTGGAAAACTCAGTCAAAGTGCCGCTGACTCAGGGCCAGTTCGATGCTTTGTGTTCATTCATATTCAATCTCGGCACCGGTGCTTTCGTTCGTTCTACGCTGCTTAAGAAACTCAATGCTGGTGACTACAAAGGCGCCGCGTCTCAGTTTATGGAGTGGAATAAAGCGGGTGGACGTGTATTACCCGGCTTAGATGCCAGGCGAGCAGCTGAGAAAACGATGTTTTTATCATGAAATTCAACGCTCACTACTACACGCTTATTGCACTAGCGCTTGTCTCGCTTCTGGCTTACCACTATTACGGTAAGTATACCCAACAGCTTGATACGACAGTTAAGCTACAGAGTGAGTTGCTGGAGCAGCAGAATGAAATCGTTAATCAGCAGGAGAGGATAAGACTCTTGTCTGAACTGGATAATCAGCATACAAAGGAACTTGCTCATGCGAAATCTGAAATTGATGCTCTTCGTACTGATGTTGCCGCTGGTCATCGTCGGTTGCGCATCGCGGCCACCTGTCCAAAGAGAGAAGCCACTTCCCCCTCAGGCATGGGCTATGCAGGAGCCCCACGATTTAACCCGGCAACTGAACAAGATTATTTCGATCTCCGAAGAATGATTATTGAGAACGAGCAACAAACAAAATACTTGCAGGACTACATCAAAACCCAGTGTCAATAGCTAATCCAGAGCATTCTACTGACAGAGTGCTCGATAGTAGTTATTTAGCTATGGGCGCCCGGCGGATGGAGACTGACTTTTTAGCATAAAACTCTAATTCCAACTGTTTTCGATTTGGAAAGGGTTTAGAGAGGGTTTGAAATGAAATTTGAAGATTTATCAGAAATAATTCAATTAGTTGCTGCTAATACGTTAAAGGAAATGATAGAGAAAAATAACGCAGACAAAGAACAAGCCAAAGAAATGGCTTGTTCGATTAGCAAAGCTTTTACTTCATTGTATGAAGATAGTTATTAACTGAGCTTTTTGAAGTGATTATAAATTGATGTGTATGCGTACAGTAATGCTTCTGTACTGCTTTTTGTTCCTGCTCCGTGCATACCACCAGTTTTACCCGCCCGGATTAACTCAATAAGTACTTGCTGAGCTGCTTGTTCTGGGTTCTTTTTAGGATCAATAACATCAGACATTTCACTTTCCTTTTTTGACTGTGGAAAGTAAGAAACCCGCGCCGCCTGAGTGGGTTAACAAAGCAGGCATATAATCAGATAAGTCGTTAATGGTGAAGCAGTAATACCGGAAATTAAAATATGAACGATTTTGAATTCTATTGTTGGATAACTCCGATACTCGGTGGTTTCTGGTTCATGCTGCACGGTACGTGGGGCAATTTTCTGTACGGCTTAATGTGCTGGGGTCTATCCGCTGCGTGGGCGTGGTGGAAAATCAGATAACAGTCGCCCAG